>JAUICR010000039.1 GCA_030427785.1 Bacteroidia bacterium
TGTTTAAAAATTTTTTGTGAAAATATAAAACTCGCGGCAAAGCTAAAGTTTTTCACCTCTTTTTTAGCAGCGGCCTACAGGCTAAGCAAATAATTAATCCAATTCTCCTTAATAAGGTACGGTAAGCCTTTGGTAGTGAGTAAATTAAAATCATTTCATTTTGGCTGCAGATTCTATTGAATTATGGAACCATCAAATAATGAGATTGAAATTTGGAGTTTTATTCTACATCTCTGAGATTTTTTGTGAGCTTGTATCGTCAGGTACGGTAGTAGGTTGACGCGTTTGCCCTGTACTGATTTTGATTAGTATTGCTACTAAAGAATCTCGGCAAACAATTGTCATGTATTACATTTACCCCTAATTAATATGTTTTTTATGTCCTCAATCGGGCCTTATACTTTTATAATAGCTGCAAGCTTAATCGTATTGCTGTCATTTTTGTTTAGTACGGTAGCCAAAAAAACCAACATTCCAGCGGTGCTTATGCTTATCGCGTTGGGGGTAGGTGTTCAGTACCTTTTGAAATATGTTGGAGTAGGGAAGTCTAATTTCTTTCCCTTTTTAGAGGTACTTGGAATTGTAGGATTGATAATGATTGTGCTAGAAGCGGCACTAGAGCTCGAACTAAAGAAGGAAAAGGCAGGTATGATTCTGAATTCACTAGTTGTGGCCTTACTCGGTTTGGCAGTATCTATGGTAAGCGCTGCAGCTATCATTTACTATACTGTAGATGGAATGGATTGGTGGCTGGCGATGCTATACGCTACTCCTCTTTCTATTTTATCCAGTGCTATTATTATTCCTAGTGTTGGCAATTTGTCTGAGCACAAAAAAGAATTTCACATTTACGAAAGCACCTTCAGTGATATTCTGGGTATCATGTTATTCTATTTTGTACTAGCGGTGATAATGAATGGTAATGGTGCTGAAGCAGGCGGCAGCCATGGCAACCCTGTGGCTGAGTTTTTTATTGGGCTAGCAGTTACAGTACTTGTAGCCATAGTTGCTAGTTATGTATTACTTATCATTTTTCAACACATCAAAGGCGGTGCAAAACTATTTCTGCTCATTGCCATGCTTTTGTTGTTGTACTCTGTGGGCAAAATAATGCACCTATCGCCCTTAATTATTATTCTGGTTTTTGGGCTGGTGGTAAGTAATAGTGGGCTATTTTTTAAGGGTATTTTAAAGCGCTTTCTTCACCATGAAAAATTTACCGAATTAGAAAAAGGTTTGCATGTAGTTACTTTAGAAACAGCGTTTGTAGTGCGCACTTTCTTCTTTGTGATTTTTGGTGCAACTATAGCATTGTCTAGCTTGGTGAATTTGGATGTACTTGTAATAAGCGTGTTAATTTTGGCCAGTATTTACCTTATCCGCTGGATTTTGTTACAAATCTTTATTGGTAAAGACCTTAAGCCTCAATTGTGGATAGCCCCTAGAGGTTTGATTACCGTACTTCTGTTTTACGCCATTCCTTCAGAGTTGGTTAATAAGTCTTTTGAGTCAGGCATTTTGTTGTTTATTATTATAGCTACCGGTTTGGTAATGACCGCAGGTATGATATGGTCAAACAAACACAAGGATACAGAAGGTATTGAGGCCTTAAAGAAAGATTTTCCTTTTGATAATGAACCTTTGCCAAAAATTGATAAACTAGATTAAGGAAGCTGTTTGGAAAAGCAATAAGTGCTGATTGACAAAATGATCAGATATTATATTCTGACCTTAAGCTGGCCTTTAAATGTTGCATTCCTTCTCGCAGCTGAAGTTTATCAATACCGTGTAGCACTATTTTGTAATTGTAAAAACTTTCACTGTCATCCAATCGTTCAAAGGCGTGTCCTTCATCCCGAATGAGCCAAGGCATGTTTAGTATTATCGATTCAATTTTGCCTTCGGCTTTCGCCAAATTTTCATGCAGAGGTATGCTTACTACTGAGCTGATACTCACAATATGCTCAGAGGGGCTGGTTCTTACTAGTACAGATCCAGACAATTTACTATTGGGAATACTAACTACCTCTTTGCCCGAATCATCTAGTACCAATTCACAATTCAATGGCTTAAGACTTTTTATTTTGCCTTCGTAGCCTTCATATCTTATTGATTGGCCTACCTTAAACTCAGCTTCCACTAAGATGAGAATACCGGCCATAAAATTGCGGATAAAGACCCAACTAGTGGCTACCAAAATAACCGAAACTATGCTGCCTGCTATGGGATTTGGTTTTATAAATGCCACCAGAGAACTTAAGGCAAATAGCATCCACAATAATCGTTCTAGCAGGGGCCATTTTTCCTGTATTCGTCCATTAAGACGAGAGGTACTAGCGGCCAATTTTATTATTCTCCTGCTGAGGTTCAGAACAAAAAACAGCAGAAAACCTCCAAAGCCTACTATCAATAGTGGCCAAAAGTTAAGAGAAAAAGAATGTTGTAAATCTTCCATGTTTGGCTTCTTATATCAGTCTAAATTCACGCAATCTTTTCATAACAAAAGGCTGCATATAAGGAGAAATTTGATAGCCACTACCCGTTACTTCTTCTATAAGGGCTGCTCTTTGCAAATTAGAAATTAAGGCCTGCATTTCGTCTTGAGGCTTTTTTAATACTAAAGCTAGCTTATGTGCATTGAGGTGCTTGTGCAGCACAAATTGGGTAAGTGCGATAAGCCACAAAGGATTATCAATAGGGGGCAATACTTGATGTTGATAGGATTTCATTTTTAAATCTTCCTCACTGGCCTCAGTTAGTTGGCCCAGCCAAAAGTGAAATGCTATACCAATATTGCCCTGGCTTACCTCCAAAATGTCCTCGAGGATAGAGCGCTTTTTACTAATAGAGAGGGTAGCTTCATCTTGATGGTCAATTTCTACTTTTAATCCATCCGTATGTCGTCTTTCTGCCAAAGCGGCTTCAAAAGTGCTTAAGGTAAAAGGAGACATTGTAATAGTTTCGATAAAAGCATTGGCAAAATTAGAGCGTGTTTTTAATACACTGTAGGCTTGGCTATTCATGTTCATTATAAATGTATACTCCCGGCTATAGTGCTCTATTATTTCACAAATGGTATCTATTACCTCCCATCCGTTTTCGTGCCTGGCCCACCAAAGCTCAATATGATTAAAAAGAAAAACAGAACCAGTAGGTGCTTGCTCTATGATTTCTATTCCCGCTACTGAGTGGCTCAGCTGGTGCCCCAAAATCCTGAACAAATTTTCCCTTTTCGTACTTCCACCCGGAGGGGCGTCTATGCGATAAATATTCTTATCACCCATTTTTCGCAGTAGCATGTCGCAAAAGAAAGAAGTACCGGAGTAGGCTTCGCCAATAGCCAAAATAGCCCCACCCGTACCTGATTCTATTCGGCTTAATGCTACCTGTGCCTTGCGCATTTCTCGCTCCCTGTTTTTGTACAATCCCTCTCTTGGGGCATGCTTCCCTACAAATAGCTGCTGGTAATAAAAGGGAAGTCTGTCCAATGCTTTTTGATTGGGAGAAACGGCTTCAAATAAATTGCGAAGCTTAGAATGTAAGCTTTCGTCTTTAGCATTTTGGGCTTTAAATTCAGCATATTGAAGCTCCTCCTTTCTTCTCGAAATCTGATTTTTTAACGCATAAAATAAGTTGGCCGTAAACAGTTTCCAGTTTTTGAAAAATCTGGAAAACCCACTTTTTTGCTCTTCATTTTCATCCGCGGCTGATATTTTTTCAGCCTCTCCAATTAATACATCCACTTCTAGCTTTTCTTCAAGATTGTTGATGATATCTTGAACTTTTTGCTGAAACTGGACTTTAAGTGCTTGCAGTTCTTCACTTGAAGCCAATAAGGCACTCTTGGCATTTTTCAACAGATTGTCTAAGGCCTCTGCGCTTAGCACGTCTTGCTGTTCAGATGATACTTTTCCGCCTATTTTTTGCAAAGCTGTAGATACGGGTAATAGGGCGGAAGAACATCTACTTGGAAATTGAAAAAGGACATTTTGCAGAGGATTGCTCAAATTGGTTTCCACCAAATAATCGCACAAATAGCTGGCGTCTAATGGTACTTCCTGGTGCTCGCTATTTAGCAGCCTAATAAGCGAAGGAGGCTTACGTGAGATTTCCTTGAATTTTAAAAAAGATTCGTTTAACTGAAGTTCGTCATAACGCACATTTATGCTCAGGCCAATGCTTAGTTGAGATGCTTCAAGGTACATGCCGTGCTGAAACAGGCTTTCTAGCTTGGTCAATAGTTCATGGGCTTTTTCCAGCTCTTTTTCCTCCGCAGAAAAAAGTTGATCATTGGTTTGTTTAACTATTGAGTCTATTTCGGCCTCAAGGTTTTTTTTGAGGGCATCTAAGTGTAGGCCCAGGAGCGATTTGCCCCCCAAAAGCCCAATTTTCTGTTTCCACTCTTCACTGTGTGCCTGTGCATGAGCTTCTAAGGACTTAAGCCTTGGCGCTTCTGATTTATACTGCGAGTCAATTTTGTTTACAGAGATTTTGCTCACATCTTCCTTCAGTAGATTTTCCAGGAAATTGGCGCTTAAACTCAGGTACTTTTTTAAATATTTTTCTTGCTCCTCTACCAATAGGCTTAACGAGTCAATACTTTCGCTTGCCTTCTTGTTAGCATCCAATACTTTTAGCATTTCGTGAATCCAACTTTCCAAAAACTCAGAGCATACCTGACTGAATTTTTCTTGAAAGCTTTCGAGCCGCAGTACGGCTTCATTGGCAAAATGATACGAGACTAAGGAGCGCAAGGGGATGGATAACTTTGAGCCTAAACCCAAAGATCGTTTCCGAACAAACTGTTTTTTGGCTGCGATTTCCATTTCATCATCATTACCGGTAAGTAGCAAGTCTTGCTGGCTTAGAGGTCTTGAAAGCTTTACGGGCTGACTTTGCCTAATGGTCTTTAATGAAGCATGACAGCCGGAGATAAAGTTTTCGGCATAGGTCTGCACTTTAGGAAGCTCTGTAAGAATAAAGCCTTTTAGTAAATTAATGAGTTTTTTTTCCTGCTGTGCTCTGGTTAATCCGGAGGTGGCTAATAATTCGTGCGCATCTCTCAGCAGTTTTTTGTGGTGGGTATGCGTTACAGATAAATGCTTTTCATAGTTGGACAAAAACCCTTGCTTCAAGTCTTGCCCCAACTTAGCTAGTTGAGCATCAATTTCTGCTCCCGGTGCTTTGGGTTTTTTATTTTCGATTTCTTCTGAAAGAATTTCCTTTGAGTCCTTGAACATACAGGGATAGCACTAGTTAGTTTAGAATTTTACAAAGTACAAAAGGTAAATCAAAACGATTTTTCTGAATCGTTTCATAACCTCCCGAAATGTAATAATCATTATTTCTACAATGAATGATTAGGGAGATTTCTTTTTAAATCAATATTAAAAAATGTACTGCCAATAGTGATAATAGGCTGGGGCAGAGGTTATGAATTTTCTGATAATTATCATAGTGTATCAATAATTCACTATTTATTTTTAGAGAAAAAGACGACATGAAAAAATATTTAAAATTCCTTGCTCTCATCTTCGTGTTTTCCACAGCTTGCGAAAAGGAAGAAGAAGCACCTGTAGTATCGCCATCCAGTAGTTTAGATCTAGCTTTTGAACATATTATTGATAGTGACAGTTTGCAGTTTGACAACACTTTTTATACCAATGCGGCAGGCAATGAGTATCGAGTAACGTTCCTAAAGTACATAATAAGCGGTGTAGAGTTATACACAGATGGTAAAAGGATGTTCAGGCAAAATACTGACCCAACGGTGATAAGTGCCAGGTATGTAGATTCGAGAATGGCACCTATTCCTAATGCGCCATTGGGCACCTACGATTCTATAGCCTTTTCTATGGGCGTGGTACCCGAGTATAATTACGATAATGCCTTTGAGCTAAGCTATAATGATTTGGGTATGTATTGGCCAACCTCATTGGGAGGTGGATATCACTTTATGCGTTTTGAAGGTCATTGGAGAGATGGTGCTGTAACTGGCGGATATGCGTTTCACATAGGGCAAAACGAAAATTTAATTACCATCGGTTTTCCAGTAAACTTAACGATTACTAAGGAAAACAAAAGCCAATTAACTTTTCTAATGAACCTAAACGAGTGGTTTGACAATCCACATTTTTATGACCTAACAGTAGAAAGTGGATACACTATGGGCGATACCATCAAAATGAATATGCTGGTAGAAAATGGTCATAACGTGTTTAGTCTAAAGAATTAAAAAAAAGAGCTCATGAAAAATACTGAAACAAAAATAAAACGGCCACTGGTAGTTGTGGCGGTGCTTACCCTATGTGTACTGTTAGTTTCGGCAGTTTCCTGCAACAAGAGTACCGAGGAGCCAAGTTTAACTCCCTATTCATTGGTGATTCCTGATGGTTTTCCTAAGATGAAAATACCTACCGATAATGAACCCTATGTAGAGAGAATTGCCCTGGGAAGAAAGTTGTACTACGATGCCATACTTAGCAATAATGGCATGTCATGTTCGTCTTGTCATTTGCAGAATTTAGGATTTACGATAAACAGTTCTTCGGGTATGCCTGTATTGCCGCATATAAATATGGGCTGGAAAGATAAATTTATGTGGGATGGTCGTGAGCAGGGAACTTTGGAGGATGTTATGCTTTTTGAAGTAGAACAATTTTTTGGTACCGATATCGCCAAGCTCAATGCCCATAGTCAGTATCCCACTTTGTTTAGCCAAGCTTATGGTATTGATAATATCAAGTCGAAAGATGTAGCTAAGGCCTTAGCTCAATTTTTTAGAGTGTTGATTTCATCAGATAGTAAATTTGATAAAGTGCAGCGCAATGAGGCACAATTTACCAATGATGAGCTGCAGGGCTTTATGATTTTTAATAGTGAGAAGGGCAGCTGTACCCACTGTCATGTACCGCCTTTTTTTGCTGATAACGGATTACACAATATTGGTCTTGACAGCGATTTTAGCGATCCGGCCAATCAAGGGTATTTTCATGAAAGTGGTGACTCCGCACACTTAGGGCAGATGCGTACGCCTACTTTGCGCAACGTAAGCCTACGGGCAAGGTATATGCACGATGGCCGTTTTTCGAGTCTTGAAGATGTGATAAACCAATACAATACAGGTGTTCAACGTACTCCTTATCTCGATCCGATAATGATAAAAAGCAACAATACGGTTAACCTGAATTTAACGCCATTAGAGGTAAGTCAGTTGGCTGCTTTTCTGCGGACCCTTACAGATTCAACATTTATAAAGAATCCAAATTTTAGTAAACCCTAAAAAACAATAGGTAAGTCTGGTCATCCTAAAAAAGCGGTTTACATGGCGCTTCATCGAACAGAAGAAGGAATATATCGAGCTTTAGGCGGAAGCCAAAATATCAGTCTTACATTTGTTTCAGGATTAATTTATAGGGATAGAAAATAGCCTGGGCGTATTGCTCAGGCTATTTTGTTTTCCAACCATTTTGAACGATTTTTCGTAATGCATTTACATATCTCAAGTAAATGGTCAAAATGACTAAAACCTCCGCTCTTATTGTTTTTTTACTGCTCGCAGTTTCATCTTGCATAGAAGAAGATGTGAAGCCCCAATTGATAAAAGGTAGGCTTATAGAAAGCTGTAAAAACCCAGTGCCAGTGGCGAATAGAGCTTTGACATTGGAGGTGCTAACCGGTACTTTTTTATATAGTGTGGAAGCTCATCGCACGGTAACTGATGAAGATGGTAATTTTCAGTTTAGTTTTGATTCTGAAGATTGGCAAAACCGTAGGAATAGAGGTCCATACTATGGTGAAATAATAGATGACGATTCAGGTTATGGGATTTTGGAGGGGATAAAGCCCAGCAATCATGAAGTTGGGGATGTGGTATTGGATGTAGAAAATTATCAAAGGTCAACTTACTTGGTGCTTACGTTTGATACAGATCAATTGGACGAAAAAGATAGTTTGGTGGTAGAGAAATATTATCGGTATACAAAAACGGGGGCAGTGGTTTTTGATACCATTGGTGTAGATATAAGGGGCTTAGACCAAGAGGGAAATTACTATTACGGACCGCCTATTAACGAAGATAGGAACATTCGGATAACATGGGATTTATATAACTCAGGTGAGCATGTGCGAAGAGGCAATACCCATTTTCCTGTTTCTACTATATGTGATACGTTACCAACAAGAGAGCTCATTGTGAAGTGGAATCGTTAATTAGCTTCAAATAAAATTCCGCACTTTCACTAAGGATTACAGTTTTGTGAAGAGCGTGTGATTACTAATGTGATCCCTTAAGGAGACCATGACCAAATAAAAGCTCCAAGCCTGCTGCCCAGTCTTGGCTTTTATTTGTGAGCGAAAGCTCAAACAAGTTTGGCTTCAGCCCAAAAATAAAAGCCCCAACCACTACGTGCGTTGGGGCTTTGCCTTGCGGAGAGAGCGGGATTCGAACCCGCGGTACGGTCACCCGCACACACGCTTTCCAAGCGTGCTCCTTAAGCCACTCGGACACCTCTCCAAGGTTGCTTTAGGGTCGGCAAAAATAGCAAAATGATTATTCTGACAGCTCCCCGCGTAGGTTTGTTTCAAAGGCGGTTTTAAATTCTTGTGGACTTAAATTTTGGGCCAGCAAAAACATCAATTTTGTCAGACCTGCCTCCAAGGTCATATCCTTGCCGCTTATCACACCTGCATCTACCAGACCTTTGCCAGCTTCATATTTACCCGGCATTACTCCGCCACCATTGCATTGAGAAATATTAATAATAGGAGTTCCACGGTTGATGGTTTTTTTCAGTTCATCAATAAACCATTGGTCGGTGGGTGCATTGCCTGAGCCAAATGTGCGAAGAATGATTCCCTTTACCTCAGGGTTTTGTAACACGGGATTTACATAAGCGGGTAGCATCCCCGGAAAAACGGTAAGAATGGCTACGTTTTCATCCAAATGGGTGTGCAGCTTCAAAGCCTCATTTTTACCGGAATGAATGGCATTAAAATTATACTTGATATGTACACCCGCCTCGGCTAGCTTAGGGTAGTTGAGAGATTGGAAAGCTTCAAAATCTTCGGTGCTAAACTTGTGAATTCTATTTCCGCGCAGTAGGTCATATTCAAAATATACGGCTACTTCGGGCACTTTGGGCCTACCACCGGGGTGTTGTGCTAGGGCAATTTCCAGTGCCGTCAAAAGATTTTCGCGAGCGTCAGATCTGCTTATTCCAATAGGTAATTGCGAACCGGTAAGAATCACAGGTTTTTCCAAACCTTCTAATAAAAAGCTCAAAGCAGATGATGTGAACGCCATGGTATCCGAACCATGTAAGATTACAAAGCCATCGTACTTTTCGTAGTCGTGGGCTATGCGCTTGGCCAATCGTATCCAATGTTCGGGTTTCATGTCCGATGAATCGATAGGTCGATCTAAACTATCGGTGGTTATTTCACATTCGTAAAGACCGATTTCAGGAATTTGATCCAACAATTGCTGAAAATCAAAAGGACGTAGGGAACCCGTGTCAGGGTCTTGCATCATCCCTATGGTGCCCCCCGTGTAGAGCATCAATATTTTTGAGGGTAAAGACATAGCCTAATTTTTATAAGACAATAGTATCAATTCTATTTAAATATAGACTCAGCGTTGGCCGTAGTTATTCTATCTAGTTCAGCCAGGCTTATTTGTTTGATATCCGCCAGTTTTTGAGCAATGTATTGCAAATAGGCGGGCTCGTTTCGTTTGCCACGAAATGGCGTAGGAGCCAAATAAGGAGCATCCGTTTCTAAAACCATATGTTCTACATCTACTTCAGTAAGGGCTTTATCAAGTCCGCCATTTTTGAAAGTAACCACACCGCCAATGCCCAATTTCATATTAAGACCAATGGCGCGTTGTGCCTGCTCGGCATTGCCAGTAAAACAATGAAAGATTCCGAAAAGCTTTTCATCATAGGCCGATTCCAACACTTCAAATATTTCATCAAAAGCATCTCTACAATGAATGACGATAGGCAATTGCATTTCCTTGGCCTTTTTTATTTGCGTAGCAAAAACCTCTTGTTGCTCTTTGATAAAAGTCTTATCCCAAAAGAGATCAATGCCGATTTCGCCAACGGCATAATATTTTATCTCAGGGTTTTCAAGTTCCTGAAGAATAATAGCGAGTTGCTCTTTATAATCTTCTTTTACCGAACCCGGGTGCAGGCCCATCATGGGTTTGCACATGGGGTTTTCATGAGCGATTCTTTTTAGGTCGGCTATACTGTCTTTGTCAATATTGGGTAAATAGATTTGCGAAACACCCACCTCCTTAGCTCGGTGTAGCATCTCATCAAAATCATCATTAAAGTCTTTTACGTAAATATGGGAGTGGGTGTCGATCATGGTAAACGGTTAAGCACGGGTTAGACCTCTTTCATTGGAGAGGCAATTAATTCTTATTAAGAAATTGAATGTTACACAGGTCATCGTTGTCAAACTACTAGACTCTTTTAATTATTTCAACCAACAACCATACAGAGGGTAGCAGCATTAATATTACGCACCACCAGCTTAATCTGTCGCCTCTATAGTTTTTATCTAGGGTTACTAATTTCCCAAAATTTTCTTTTACTTCTTTCCTTAAGGAATCATAGGATGGTTCATTTAGCGAAGTGGTTTTATAATTTTTAGTTAGAGTATTAATAGAAAGATAATAACCCGCGTACACTATTTGAGAATTACTACTTCCCCTGTACCAAAATTCACCTTCTTCAATTTTAAGAATATCGGCTTTATCCACAGAAACTTTTTGAAAGATCGAACGTCTAATTTGAACTCCATTTTCTGTAACTCTTATTGATTTTAGGTTTCTCAAAAATGAAAAAATTGAAGCTGCAAAAAATAAATAACCTATAGCCATAATCCAGTCAGGAAGGTTTGGGTCATTAAACTTTATGACCACTAAAAAGAGTAGAAACAAAGTGGCTATTAAAATAATAACAGAGTAAAAGATTAGATATTTCTTTGAAATTTTCATCTCCGATGAATCATATCTATTTCTTATTCGGATACTGAAAATTTTCATTTCTCAATAGAAGCCTGTCTTCCGTAGCATGAAACGAAAACTGGTATTTACTAATCGTTTCAAAAAACTGGCGCGAGCAGCCCTGCTTGTATTGGTCATGCAGCTCTATTACTAATACTCTAACGAAGGGCAGCCAGTTTTCATAGTTGGAAGTAAATAATTCCTTTTCGGCTCCTTCTATATCTATCTTCAAAATATCAATGGCGGGTATTTCATAGGCCTGCATAAGGTAAGGGATAGAAACCGCCTGTACTTTTTCGCGAGATTCTTCCTCATCGCTGCTCACGGTAAATGCCCATTCACCATTGCCATTGTCTTTTACATGCAGTTCGCCATCCTTATTCCACAGCGCAGCTTTTACGGGGCTAACGTTTTTGTATAGGGCACTGTTTTTTTTCAGCATTTGATAATTAGAAGCTTCGGGCTCAATGGCGATAATTCGCGCTCCCGGATATTGATTAGCAAAGTAGGCACTGGCCAAACCTATATTGGCGCCAGCATCTATAATAACCGAAGGATCGCAGCCCGGAGGGAAGTCATATTCTTTGGTGATGAACACCTGTTCAAAGGTTTGAATATCTGTAGTAGCAGAGCGCAGATGAATATGATGTTTCACACCCTTTACCCTAAAGTAAGGCCGCCTTCCTACTACCAGGTACAACCACATACCATGGCTAAAACCGTAATTTTTGAAGAGATAGTAAAGTTTAAGAAAACGTCCCATGAAAAGAATTAAGTCCCAATATTACGGAAAAAACTGCGCGAACGGGGGGTGAAAAATGTACTTGGGTAATCTGATGAATTATAATTTTTTGTAACAAAAAAACCAATAAAACCCGTTACAAATAAAAAACCGTCAAAGCCATATTTAGTCTTGACGGTTTCAGTTTGTATCCTAAATGTATAATTACAGCTGTAGCGCCTTTTTCACTTCATTATTCATCAAGTGCTCTTGTGGATTTTCCAATGCTTCTTTTATCGCTACTAAAAATCCAACAGACTCACGGCCATCAATCACACGGTGATCGTAGCTAAGCGCCACAAACATGATAGGGCGAATTTCTACGTTGCCATTTATAGCTACAGGGCGCTCTACAATATTGTGCATCCCAAGAATAGCACTTTGTGGTGGATTGATAATAGGTGTAGAAAGCATGGAGCCAAACACACCACCATTGGTAATGGTAAATGTTCCACCTGTCATTTCATCCACAGTAATCTGCCCTTCTCTTACGCGCAAAGCTAGTCTTCCAATTTCTTTTTCTACACCAGCAAAACTCATGTGTTCGGCATTGCGCACTACAGGTACCATAAGCCCTCTAGGTCCGCTTACAGCAATACTAATATCAGCATAGTCAAAGGTGATAAGGTTGTCACCGTCTATCATAGAGTTCACTTGCGGATACAATTTCAAAGCACGTGTTACCGCCAAGGTAAAGAATGACATAAAGCCAAGGCTCACACCATGTTTTTCTTTGAATTCCTCTTTGTATTGTTTTCTCAAATCGAAGATTGGCTTCATATCCACTTCGTTGAAAGTGGTAAGCATAGCCGTTTCATTTTTCACAGAAACTAAGCGCTTGGCAAGTTTTCTGCGAAGCGAGCTCATGCGGGCAGTGCTAGTAGGGCGGTCAGCCGTTCCGGCAGTTCCCATAGAAACCTCGGCCTTTATAGCATCCTCTTTGGTAATACGGCCATCACGACCACTACCACTTACTTCAGAGGCATCTACGCCTTTTTCATCCAATATCTTTTTGGCCGCTGGCGAGGGAGTTCCACTAGCATAGGTAGTCTCCGTACTAGGGGCAGCTTTAGGAGCTTCAGCTTTTTCTTCAGCTTTGGGTGCGTCTTCCTTTTTTGCCGGAGCAGCACCTTCAGGAGCTTTAGCATCGGTATCAATCATACCAATTACCTGGCCTACCTCTACAGCTTCGCCTTCTTCTACCAATATTTTTACTACTCCCGCTTGTTCGGCAGGCATGGCCAAGGTGGCTTTGTCTGAGTCCAGTTCTACTATTTCCTGATCCTTTTCTACATATTCTCCATCAGCTACCATCCAAGAAGCTATTTCTACTTCTGATACTGATTCTCCGGGTGATGGAACTTTAATTTCTACACTCATGGGGTGTTTATATTATACGTTTAAAATATCGTTAATCAATCTTTGTTGCTTTATCGCATGGGCTTTTGATGACCCAGGTGCGGTACTAGCACTTGCTTGCGGAGATATAATGGTATCAATCGCAATGGGGAAATTTAATTTCATAAAACTAGCAGCACCCATATTCAATGGTTCTTCTTGTGCCCACACCACTTTTTTGGCATTTGGGTAAGAGGCGGCTAATTTTTTAATCTGCTCTTCTGCCAAAGGATACATCTGTTCTACACGGATGATGGCCAAGTTTTCCTTTGGATTTTCTTCGCGTACCTGGTCTATTTCGTAGTACAGCTTCCCTGATAGGAATATTAAGGTTTTCACCTTCTTCTTATCCGATGCATTTGGGTCATCTATTATTTCTTGGAATCTTCCGATAGCCAAGTCTTCTATTGGCGACACTGCTTTAGGATGACGGAGTAAGCTTTTTGGAGTCATGATAACCAAGGGCTTTCTAAACTCACGATTCATTTGCCTACGCAGCAAGTGGAAGAAGTTGGCCGGGGTAGTAGCGTTGGTTACTTGCATATTATATTGAGCACACTGTTGCAACCATCTTTCTAATCGGGCACTTGAGTGCTCCGCACCTTGGCCTTCGTAGCCATGAGGCAAGTACAATACGATACCGTTTTGCACTTTCCATTTGTCTTCAGCTGCGCTCAAAAATTGATCAACTATAATTTGGGCTCCATTAAAGAAATCTCCAAATTGAGCTTCCCATACTACCAGCGAATCTGGAGAGGCCATGCCATATCCATAATCAAAACCCAGTACCCCATACTCAGATAGTAGTGAGTTGTAAATAGCAAAACGACCTTTCTTATCAGGAATATTATTAAGTAGAATCACTTCTTCTTCCGAGTCTTCTACCTTTATTACGGCATGACGGTGAGAGAAGGTACCGCGCTCCACATCCTCTCCGCTTATGCGCACATTATGGCCCTCATCTAAGATAGAACCATAAGCCAAAAGTTCGGCCATACCCCAGTCCAAAGCATTTTTTTCGTCTACCATTTCCCAGCGCTGCTTGAGTAAGCGTACGGTTTTGTTAAGGAACTTTTTGCCCTTAGGCAGGGTAGTAATAGCTTTAGAAATGGCTATCAATTTCTCTTTATCAAAAGAGGTGTCGATGGACTCTTTAAAATCAGCCGGAACGGATGGTCTATACGATTTCCACTCATCAGCCATAAAGGGCGTGATAGTGTTTTTCTCAATTTTTTTCGATTCATCAAACTTCATTTCGAGCATATCTCGAAAATTGGTTTCTAGGGTTTTTACAAAGGCATCATCCAATACGCCCTCTTTTACCAGCCTGGCGTGATAAATTTCTTTTGGATTGGGATGTTTGCTGATGGCCTTATACAGCAATGGTTGGGTAAATCTTGGTTCGTCACCCTCATTGTGGCCATATTTGCGGTAGCATAGCAAATCTATAAATACATCTCGATTGTAGCGCTGGCGGTATTCCATAGCCATTTGCATGGCATGCACTACAGCTTCTACATCATCGCCATTTACATGAAATACGGGGGCCAGTATAACCTTGGCTATATCGGTGCAGTAAGTGCTTGATCGGGCATCTAAATAATTGGTGGTGAAACCAACCTGATTATTAATCACAATATGCACGGTACCGCCAGTTTGATAACCTTCTAGTCGCTCCATCTGTATTACCTCTAGCACAATACCTTGAGCTGCAATGGCAGCATCACCATGTATCAAGATAGGCATTAACTTAGAGTGATCACCCTCGTAGTCATTGTTAATCTTGGCTCTGGATATTCCTTCTACCACAGCATTTACCGCTTCTAGGTGCGATGGGTTGGGTGATAAGTTGAGCTTTATTTTCTTGCCGTTGTCCAACGTTTTGGAGGTAGAGTATCCCAAATGGTATTTTACATCGCCATCAAACTCCTCATCCGTAAACTCCTTTCCTTCAAATTCGCTAAAAATATCTCGCTGGGTTTTTCCAAAAATATTGGAAAGCACATTGAGTCTACCACGGTGGGCCATTCCTACCACAAACTCTTCTACTCCCAGGCCGGCTGCGGTGAGTATTCCAAATTCTAATGCTGCAATTACTGATTCGCCTCCTTCGATAGAAAATCTTTTTTGACCAACAAACTTTGTGTTCAAAAAGTTTTCGAAAGCAACAGCCTCATTTAGCTTGGCAAGTATTTGCTTTTTCTCTTCTACCGTATAGTTTGGCTGGTTGTTATTTACATGCAATCTTTTTCGTATCCAGTCTCTTCTTTCGGGCTCGCGTATATACGTGTACTCGGTTCCTATACTTTGGCAGTATATAGATTCTAGGTGACTAATGATATTTCGCAAAGAGGTAGATTCCTTAAATCCTATTTCTTTGGCAGCCTGAAATGGTAAGTCCAAATCAGATTGCTGAAGGCCAAAATTCTCTATATCTAATGTGGGCGAATAAGTTCTGCGCGCTCGTACAGGATTTGTTTTTGTAAACAAATGTCCGCGAGTTCTATACGCCTCAATAAGTGTGATTACTAAAAACTCCTTGCTTATTTCATCAATTAGTTGATCGCGGTCAAAACCCTGTGGTAATCCTGTAGCACTATCAGTAGCTGATTCGTCATAGTCTTCAAGCGCAAAGTCGTATCCTTGAAAAAAGCTCCTCCAGCTGGGCTCCACGGAGTCTGGGCTCTTTAAATACTTTTGATATAAATCATCTATGAAACTCGAATGTACCCCGCCCAAAAAGGAAAATCTGTCCATGCTTATTATTATGAATAGCCTTATAATTTCGAGCAAAATTAAGACATTCTAGAGAGTGGCAACACCCTTAGCAAAGTGCTGATAAAAAATCTCAATGTGCTTTGATACCTTTGCTCTAATTATTGCGTTTTTGTGTTATGAAAAAATATCTTTTACTGTTGATCTCCTGTCTGTTGCTGAGCCTAAGTTCATACGGCCAAGTGCAGGATAGGTTTAGGACCAAAAAAGAAAATGAAAATGCAAGTCAGCAGCCAGCGGCCAGTGCCGAAAAACCAGCTGCAAGGCAAAAACAAAAAGGTTCCATGTCTGATTTTTGGGATAAAACCATGATTGGAGGCACCGTGAGTTTAAGTTTTGGTAGCTATACCTTTATCCTCGTATCTCCCACGCTCATGTACAAGGCGTCTGATTTAGTTACGGTAGGTGTGGGTTTTATGTACCAATATGCCAGGTATAATGCGGTGTATGATAAAGGTACTGGTGGCTATATGCGAGTTCCCGATTATGATTTTACAGTATGGGGACCAAAAGTAGCGGGCTATATATTCCCGATGGAGCAATTTTATGTGGGTTCTCAATTTGAATACCTCAATCACGATTTTTATTCGATAAACAATGCAGGGCAGCCTGTAGCTCAAAATCTGTGGACGCCTGTATGGTTTCTAGAAGCTGGGTTGAGTTCACCTATAGGGCAAAAAGGAATGGCACAGATTGGCTTGCGCTATAATGTGCTGGATGATATTCAATCGCCTTATGCCTCTGCGTGGTTTCCGGTTATTTCGTTTTATTTTTAGTGAAGAAGGCGGAAGCCAGAAACCAGCATTCAGGAGTCAGTTGGCGGTTTTCAAATTTTAACTTCCTCTAGAGTACTGCCATCTAAACAAAACCTTCTGTGCTACTCGCTTTAAAACAAGATGAGCGAGTGATTCTATCGGGTTGCTATCGTTTAGGCATGCGGCACTTTGTTTTTCAGAAATATCCACTTTATAGAGAATGTGCCCTAGCTTTTGCTGCTGTACAGCCTGCTCTACTATTTGTTGTATTTCGGCCAGTAAAGCTTCTTGAGCAATTTCAGATAAAGGATAGCCTAAGTCTTTTTCGAGTTGGGCTATAAGCTTATCATACAGATTGGCAGGAAAAGCCATCTCTGTGCTAAAGCCTAAGTTTATAAGTCCCTCTTGATGAGCCATTCTGCAAAGGTTGCTAATTCTTTTTTCAGCGCGTCCTTCCCGTTCGATTTTTCGAGATGCACTAATGCTTCCTGATAAAAGCGATCCATTACCCGCATAGCGTGCGCCTTGGAGCCAAGACTAACAAATAGCTCCTGTACTGTTTTTATTTTTTCGGCTGCCTGTATATTGCTAGCCAATAAGTGTAGCTGCTGATCGTCATTGGCATGATTCAAAGCGTGAATCATCATGATGGTTTTCTTATTGTTCAGAATATCGCCACCAGGAGTCTTGCCAAATTTTTCGGGTTCGCCAAAGGCATCTAGGATATCATCTTGTATTTGAAATGCGATACCAATTTTTTCTCCAAAATGATAGAGGTTCTCCGCCTCAACAGAAGAGGCACCCGCCACTAAGGCTCCAATCTTTAGGGCGCAGCCCAATAATACAGAGGTTTTGAGACGAATCATTTCGATATAATCGGCCTCCAATACTTGGTCTTGAGTTTCAAAGTTTACATCCAATTGTTGACCCTCGCATACCTCAATAGCAGTTTGTGAAAAGACCTCCAAAACAGCAGGTAAAACTTGAGTATCTACCTTGGCCAAATATTGATAGGCCTTTACCAGCATGGCATCTCCT
This sequence comes from Bacteroidia bacterium, assembly GCA_030427785.1. Taxonomy (GTDB): domain Bacteria; phylum Bacteroidota; class Bacteroidia; order Flavobacteriales; family Schleiferiaceae; genus Owenweeksia. The sequence continues at coordinate 17,768 of JAUICR010000039.1, forward strand.
GAGAGAATTGCAATATCTTGATTCCACTTTTTATGAACCGTAGCCTGGCCTCTACGCAAGTCGGCCTTGTCCATAATATCATCATGCACAAGCGAGAAATTGTGAAATATCTCAATAGCCAATGCGGCATCTAAGGCTTCTGTAGCCTTACTTCCGTACAATTCGCAAGCCGCCAATGTGAGGGCAGGTCTCAGCCTTTTTCCGCCTAATGAAAGGATATAGGAAATGGGTTCGTACAAGTTTCTGGGTTGTCCTTGAAACTGTTGCTTGGCAATGGCTTTTTCTATAAGTTGGGTATAGCCTTCAATTAATTGCATGAGTTTTTAATCTTCCAATAATTGCATAAGGTATTCGCCATACCCGCTTTTGAGTAATGGTGTAGCAATAGCTTCCAACTCTGCTTTGCTTATAAAACCTTGCTGATAAGCAATCTCTTCTATACAGCCAATTTTTAGTCCCTGGCGTTCTTCTATTACTTGTACAAATTGCCCCGCTTGCATCAGGCTATTGAAGGTACCAGTGTCTAACCAGGCGGTTCCTCTATCCAAAATTCCAACTTGCAGAGTGCCCCTTCTCAGGTATTCTTTATTTACATCGGTTATTTCGTATTCACCGCGTGGCGATGGCTTTAGGTTTTCAGCAATTTCTACTACATCATTATCATAAAAATAAAGCCCTGGAACAGCAAAGCGAGATTTAGGCTTAGCTGGCTTTTCTTCAATAGAAAGGGCCTTTTGATTTTTGTCAAAATCTACCACACCATATCGCTCAGGGTCCGACACTTGATAGGCAAAAACCACACCTCCATTTGGGTTTCGGCTGCTTTTCAACAGGCCTTCCATTTCGGAACCGTAGAATATATTATCGCCCAAAACTAGTGCTACGCTATCCTTGCCTATAAACTCTTTTCCTAGTACAAAGGCTTGTGCAAGGCCATTAGGCTCATGCTGTATGGTATAGCTAAAGTTGCAACCTATACGACTTCCATCCCCCAGTAATTTTTGGAACAAAGGCATGTCGTGCGGGGTAGAAATTATCAGAATATCTTTTATCCCAGCTTGCATTAATGTGCTAAGCGGATAGTAAATCATGGGCTTATCGTAAATAGGCATAAGTTGCTTACTTACTGCCAAAGTGAGTGGGTGTAGTCGAGTACCAGATCCTCCGGCTAAAATGATTCCTTTCATAAATTTATTTTAGAGTTTTTCAGTTTTCAAATCGTCTTCGTCTTCCTCATCCTCAAACTCATCTTCGTTTTCTTCATCACTTGCGTAAATAGAAATAATTGGTTTGTTAAAACCAGAATTTAAATCTCTGCGAGCTGCCGACATAAGTAAGGTGGGAAGTAATATCAAATTGCTTAGCATAGCAATTATCAGTGTAATAGAAACGAGCAGTCCTAAGGCTACGATACCTCCAAAACTGGAGGTGGTAAAGGTGATAAACCCAAAGAACAAAACAACGGAAGTATAGAACATGCTTACACCTGTTTCGCGAATGGCAACTAAGGCAGCTTCGGCAATATTCCAACCATTAGATCGCAGCTCCTGGCGGTATTTTGCTAAGAAGTGAATGGTGTCATCTACTGATATTCCAAAGGCAATAGAGAATACCAAAATGGTGGACGGCTTGAGTGGTATGCCTACATAACCCATAATTCCGGCCGTCATAAGTAAGGGGAATAAATTGGGAAGCAATGAAATCAGCACCATCTTGAACGATCGGAAGAGAAGAGTCATAATAACCGCAATAACGCAAATAGCCAAAAGCAGACTTACGATCAGGTTCTTTATGAGGTAGGTGGTTCCTTTTACAAATACGATAGAAGCTCCTGTGATGGTGACATCAAATTTTTCTTTATCAAATACCTCATCTACTCTGGTCTTAATGGCTCGGTGCAGTTCGCGGTTTTCTTTGGTAGGTAGGTCTTTGGCCTGCATGGTAATGCGCACCAATTGCCCTGTAGAATCTACCATCGAAGAAAGCAAATTGAGGTCACTATTCTTTTCGGGTAATGAAGATAAAATGAAGCTAGACTCCTGCCTGGTAGGTATAGAATAAAAGGAAGAGTCACCACGGTAGTAAGCC
>JAUICR010000287.1 GCA_030427785.1 Bacteroidia bacterium
GCACTTCTTTTATTTTAGGATGTTTCAGCAATTTCAAAAACAAATCGCTTTTGTGTTTTACCGTGCTGATGAGGTCTTCATTTTCTATTACTTCTATACAAGCTACAGAAGCTGCAGCCGAAACCGGATGACCACCAAAAGTGGTGATGTGCCCAAGAATCGGGTTTTCCTTTAGGCAATCCATTAATTTCTTGGAAGCTACAAAAGCACCAATAGGCATTCCACCGCCCATGCCTTTGGCTATGGTAATTACATCAGGTTTAACATTCTCCTTTTGGAAAGCAAACATTTTTCCGGTTCTACCAAAACCGCTTTGCACTTCGTCAAACATAAGGAGGGCGCCTTGTTCTGTACATTTTTTACGCAGCGCTTTCAGGTAACCCCTAGCGGGTGGAACATAGCCTGCTTCGCCCTGCACGGGTTCTACTAATACAGCTGCCGTCTTTTTGGTAATAAATTGTAAATCTTCAAGATCGTTAAATCGGATAGCTCTCGTTCCTGGCAATAAAGGCCTGAATCCAGCTTTGAATTCTTCATCCCCTATTACACTTAAGGCACCCTGAGTACTGCCGTGATAAGCATTTACCATAGAAATGATTTCGATACGGCCCGTAGCACGCTTGGCTAGTTTCATAGCGCCTTCTATAGCTTCGCTGCCTGAGTTTACCAGGTAGGTGCTTTCAAATCCTTTTCCCAAAATCTGGCTTAGTTTCTCGGCAAGCAATACCTGTGGTGATTGAATGTACTCGCCATATACCATCAGGTGTAAATATTTATCTACCTGCTCCTTTATTGCTTTTACCACATCAGGATGGCGATGGCCAATACTACTCACGGAAATCCCTGAAATTAAATCGAGATACTTTTTGCTATTGCTATCAAAAAGATAAGATCCTTCTGCTCTTTCTATTTCCAGTCCCATGGGGAAGTCGGTAGTTTGAGCTAAGTGCTGAAGAAAAAGTTGTCTTTGTGATAAAGCCATAACAGGGTTTTAATCTAGAAAAATTGATAAATAACAAAAGCATACAAGAAAAAGCGAAGAAACCTACTAAGGGCTACCAAGAGGTAACTCTTAAGCGGATAACCTACGATACCCGAAACTACACTGATGGGTGAAAAGGGTAGTGGCGTAAGCGCTGAAATGAAAATAACCAGGCCGCCAAATTTTTTAAATAAAGCAAATTGCTCTTTGAATTTTACATCCACCCACTTCTTTACACGGTTTAACTTATGCAGCTTGGTGCCTATGTACCAAGAAATAATGCCACCGGTATACGATACCAGGGCAAGTACAAAAACCATAAGATAGGGGTGGTCCAGCGTTTTGGCCCAAATGATAAACATATCAGGAGGTAGAATACCGGTAAAACACTCGCTAATGAAAAGCGTGGTTATGATAAGCCAAGGTGAGAGTTTGGAGAAGATAAGCTCTTCCACCTGTTTCATATCCAATACGTATTCGAAAAAGGCCCAAACCGATAGGGCAAAAAGTCCTAGGATAAGAATGAGATTAAGCAAGCTTTTTCCAACAAAGGCATAGCGTCCTGTCCGCTTAAAATAATAGTGATAGCGGGTGCTCTTTTCGGCTAAGGTTCTTTCCTTATCCCGAGGTTTAATTTTCTTAGATTCTTTTATGGGGTCTTAATTTTATAGGTCTATAAAAAAGGGTCGTGAATAATCTTTGTCAAAATTAACACAATGGCTGGCAATGTTTATTTTTAGCGGCAAAATCAGCAAAATGTCAAAAGCGCCTGCTAAAAATAATTCCTATTTCATAGTCCTAATCATACTATTGGCAATAATTCCATTGTTCAGGGTAAATACTTTAATTGACTTTACATTGGTGCCACATCAAGTGGTTCTATCATTGGGTCTTGGCGTATTTGCTGTCTTGTTATGGTTTAATAAAAACAAAAGCATTCAATTGCCTTTTTGGCTTACACTTACGTTCAAAGGTTTTTTGCTTATCAATTTGGTGGCACTTTTTGGGGCCATAAACCCTGTGGAAGGCTGGGCATCTATTTCGCGCTACTTATTGGCTTTTGGCCTCTTACTGACCTTTGTTTACACGCTTCAGCAAAAATTAATTAGCACTGAGCAGTTCATCAAGTCATTTGTGATTTTTGGCTTGCTAGCTGCTGTTACTACACTTTTTCAGTTGCTGAGTGCTTTGGGTAGCGGAGAGTTTTTTACAAATATTTATACTGTTACCGGCAACTTTGGTCATAAAAACCTGCTGTCATCAGCTCTGATGCTGAGCCTGCCATTTGCCATAATGGGTGCAGTGTATTTAGATAAATCATGGAAAACGGTTTCTATAGTTTTAGTGTTTTTGCTAATTATAGAAATTTTTGTGCTTCGTACTCGTGGTGCTTGGTTATCTACTATTGTAGCTACAATAGGTACTACGGTTTTGTTTTTTAGCTTAAAATCCAGAGCAAGTCTGAAGGCTACTTTTCCTTTCAAATATGTGCTCATCGGTTTGGGACTAGCTGTACTACTTGTGGTTTCACTTTTTTCGGCCAAAGGTGTTCAAGAGAGCATTAGCGATACCACCAACATGAACACACGTTTCGTGTTTTGGAAAAATAGTGTGGAGATGATAAAGGAACATCCGGTACTAGGAGTTGGGCCTGGCAACTGGAAAGTGAATTTCCCCAAGTATGGTTTGTATCCACTCGATTATAATGTAGAACAGGGAATAACCCATGTGCAGCGCCCGCACAATGATTACCTGTGGGTGCTTACAGAGGGTGGTCCGGTGGCCTTGGTGTTATTCTTAGGTCTCTTTTTTATAGTAGGGCTTAGGCTTCTAAAAAACCTAAAAACTCCAGAAACGAAAAAGGAACTGGCGGTAGATTTAGCTTTGAGTTTTGGCCTTATTGGCTACCTCACCTTTTCACTAACGGACTTTCCGCTTGAGCGAACCAGTCATAATTTGGTTTGGGTGGCTATGTTTGCTCTCGCATTTAGAAATAAGGAGCCCGAAAAAATGATGAGTCTCCCCTCCAAGGCAATGGTTGTAGCCTTGCTTCTTATTACCAGTTTTTCACTAAAAGTGTCAGCTGATAGATGGAGCGGAGAAAAATACAGTGCTGAGGTAGCTCAGGCTAATGCCAGTAGAAATGCACAGAAAATTGTGCCTGCGGCCGAAAAAGCTATTCACACTTTTTACAATGTAGATAATTACGCAAACCCAATGTACTACTACAGCTCATTAGGAAAACTGGTGCTTGGCAACATTAATGGCGCTTATGATGATGCGCAAATGGGTTATGATATTGCGCCCTATAATATCATTATGCTTACGCAAATGGGTAATGTGTACAAGGCTCAGAAAAATATGGACGAGGCCATGAA
>JAUICR010000040.1 GCA_030427785.1 Bacteroidia bacterium
CTCCTTGTGACGCTCTTTGTACGAACCGCTAGCCGTGTCTACTACTATCTTTTCGCCTTGTTCTATAAAAAGAGGAACCCGTACTTCGGCACCCCCCTCTACAGTGGCAGGCTTTAGTGTATTGGTAGCTGTATCTCCTTTTATACCTGGTTCAGTATAGGTTATTTCCAGTACCACACGTGCAGGAAGCTCTACCACCATCGGGCGATCCTCATCTGCATGAAAAAGTACGCTGCACTCCATACCTTCTTTCAAAAACTGGGGTGCATTTATTAGCTCTTTAGGAATGGTAATTTGATTATAATCTTCCATATTCATAAAATGATGTCCTGTAGGATCATCATATAGGAATTGATAAGTACGGTTTTCTACACGAATTTCTTCAATCTTAGTTCCTGATGGAAAAGTGTTTTCCAAAATTCTACCGGTCTCCAGGTTTCTTAATTTGGTTCTAACAAAGGCTGGTCCTTTGCCGGGCTTCACATGAAGAAATTCTACAATTTGATACGGTGCATTGTTGAAGTGGATACAAAGTCCGTTACGGATATCTGAGGTTGATGCCATTAAAATATATTTTTTTCAAAGTTAATCTTTATGCCCTAGTCCCAAAGTTCGGCCTTAAGCTGTTGGCTGCAAAAGTCCATTTCTTTATCCTGAAAATTACTACCAATAATCAATGTCCTATTTTCCAGAAAATTATGCACGAGCTCACGATACCATTCTATTGCTTTGGGGTCAAAATTTGAAGTGGGTTCGTCAAGTAATATAAGCTGTGATTCACTCAGCAAAGCTAGGCCTAGCCTAAGTCTTTGCTTCATGCCTGAGCTGAAGTTTCGTATTTCTTTATTTTTAGTTTTTTGGAGCTCACATATTTCTAACACCTCGCTAGGAGAAAAACCTTTTATAGGTGTTCTAAACTTTTGATAAAACGCTAAAAACTCTTCAGCTTTTAGCTCTTCAATGAGTTCAAGATACGGGCCAGCAATACTAATGGAGTACGGTAGCTGATCCTGTTTTATTACCTCGTCATTATTAAGGTGAAGAAGTGTGCCAGAGCTAGGCGATAGTGCACTGTAGAAAAGTTTTAGCAGTGTTGACTTTCCACTTCCATTGCCACCCAAAAGGGCGTAGGTGCCACCCGTATTAAATGTATAGCTAAAGTCATCTACCACTTTTTGAGCGCCAAATGATCTGCATAGATTTTCTGCAATTAACTTCACTTAAGGATGGGATTACTGCCTATTTTAATAAGGTGTGAAATGATTAGTCGAGCCTAAACCCTTTCATAATACCATGCTTAGAGCTTCTTACGAATTGAACAATTTCATCCCTTTCTGAGCTTGCAGGCATTTCCGTTTCTATCACATCTACGGCTTGGGTTACATTGTAATTCTTTTGGAAAAGAATGCGGTAGATATTTTGAATTTCGTTGATTTTCTCATTTTCAAAACCTCGTCTTCGCAAACCTACCGAGTTGATACCAGCATACGACAGTGGCTCTTTTGCGGCCTTTACATAAGGTGGTACATCTTTTCTAACGAGCGATCCGCCACCAATAAATGCGTGAGTGCCAATTTTTGTAAACTGCTGGATAGCACATAGCCCACCTATGATAGACCAATCTCCCATTTCTACATGGCCAGCCAGTAGGCAGCCATTTACCACGATACAATTATCTCCTATAATACAATCGTGGGCAATATGGGAAGTAGCCATTATAAGGCAGTTTTCGCCAATGATGGTTTTGCCCAAAGCTTTTGTTCCTCTATTGATGGTAGCACACTCACGGATAGTAGTGTTGTTTCCAATCACAGTTAAAGAATCTTCGCCTTCAAATTTTAAATCTTGAGGTATGGCTGAAATTACTGCTCCTGGAAAAATGCGGCAGTTTTTACCAATCCGCGCCCCTTCCATTATGGTAACATTAGATCCAATCCAAGTGCCTTCGCCTACTTCCACATTTTTGTGAATCGTAGTAAAAGGTTCTATCACCACCGTGTTAGCTATTTTGGCAGATGGGTGGACGTATGCTAGGGGCTGATTCATTCTTTATTTTTTACGTTTTTTCTACGGGCTAATTTAAGCTTCCAAGGTTCTTGTGGTAGCTATACGTTTTTAGTTTTTACTATTTGGGCCATCATATCGGCCTCACTCACCATTTTATTTCCTACAAAACTCTCACCTTTCATTTGCACTATCCCTCTACGAATAGGTGCCGAAAGCTTAAGTCTAAACACAATGGTATCACCAGGTACTACCTGTTGCTTGAATTTTACACTTTCTATTTTTAAGAAATAAGTCAGGTAATTTTCAGGGTCGGGTACGGTGCTTAGGGCCAAAATACCACCCGCCTGTGCCATGGCTTCTATTTGAAGTACTCCGGGCATTACCGGTGCTCCCGGAAAGTGACCTACAAAGAAAGGCTCATTCATAGTTACGCTTTTTACCCCTACCACTTCTGATTCGGTCATGTTGATGATTTTGTCAATCAACAAAAATGGTGGACGATGTGGAAGAATTTTCATGATTTGCTGTACATCATATACAGGCTCTACATTGGGGTCGTAGTGGGGAACATTAGGCTTCAACGACTCCTTTTTTATTAAATCTGCCAACACTTTAGCAAATTCGGTATTTCCTTTATGACCAGGCTTAGTGGCAAATATTCTCCCTTTTATTCTTTTTCCGGCAAGGGCCAAATCACCTATTACATCCAGTAATTTGTGACGTGCCGCCTCATTTGGGTAATGCAGATCGAGGTTATCTAAAATGCCATTGGCCTTTACCGATACATTATCCTTTTTGAAGGCTACTTTTAGTTTTTCAAAAACATCGGGCGTTGGTTCCTTATCAACATATACTATAGCATTGTTCAGGTCTCCTCCTTTTATAAGGCCATGTTCCAGCAATAATTCCAATTCATGTAAAAAGCTAAATGTACGTGCGTCCGCTATTTCACTTTTAAAATCTGCTAAGTCGTTCAATTGGGCGTTTTGGCTTCCTAATACTTGGGTACCATAATCTACCATTACAGCTACCTGATACTCATCAGCCGGCACGGCCATTAGCTCTACGCCCTCTTCTTCAAGCTCAAACGTGATAGGTTCTTTAATCTCAAAATATTCTCTTTCGGCATCTTGAGTTTCAACCCCGGCTTTTTCTAATGCTTCTACAAATTGCTTGGCGCTTCCATCCAAAATTGGTGTTTCGGGCCCATCTATTTCTATTAGGCAGTTGTCTATATCCATTCCTACCAAAGCCGCCAGTACATGCTCTACGGTATTTACCACAGCATCGCCTATGGCTAAGGTGGTACCACGGGCAGTGCTTACTACATATTTGGCCAATGCTTTTATTTCGGGTTGGCCATCCAGGTCTGTACGTTTAAATACAAATCCATAATTTGCTTCAGCCGGTTTGAAAGTAAGGGTAACATTAGCTCCTGTATGAAGTCCTACACCATTTATACTTACTTCCTTCGCTATTGTATTTTGATAAACTGTCATTATTTTTTGCTCTCAGCAACTTGCTTTTTTAAGTCTTCAATATCCTCTGCCATCTTAGTTAATTTTCTAAAATAGACATAGGATTTTTTGTATTCACGAACATTGAATGCAGGCGAACCCTGCACTATATCTCCATCTTTAATATTGTTTTGAACGCCACTTTGAGCAGCTATTTTCACATTATCGCCAATGCTCAAATGCCCTACGATGCCCACTTGTCCTCCTATCATACAGTTCTTGCCAATTTTGGTAGAACCTGCAATTCCGGTTTGGGCAGCTATTACAGTGTTTTCACCTATTTCTACATTATGGGCAATCTGAATTAGGTTGTCAATTTTTGCTCCCTTTCTAATAATGGTGCTTCCTAGTGTGGCTCTATCAATGGTGGTATTAGCTCCTATTTCTACATGATCTTCAATTATCACATTTCCTATTTGAGCTACTTTGTCGTACGAATTGGCACTGTTTGGAGCAAACCCAAATCCATCACCACCTATTACTACACCACTGTGTAGGGTTATGTGGTTGCCTAACACGCAATCGGTATAAATAATGGCACCACTGTGCAGCAAGCAATTATCACCTATAGTCACATTATCGCCAATTATACAGCCTGGGTATATTTTGGCATTAGCTCCAATTTTACAATTATCACCTATACTTACCAAAGCACCTATATAGCTATCAGAGCCAATGCTGGCCGATTCGGAAATCACGGCAGTGTTGTCAATACCCTGCTTATCATGCTTCATTTGATTGTACAGATCCAACAATTGTGCAAATGCTCTATAAGCATCATCCACTCTTATTAGGGTACTATTGATATCGGCCTCAGGCTCAAAGCTTTTATTTACAATGACTATAGACGCTTGAGTTTCATAAATATGAGGTGTATACTGCGGATTAGCCAAAAAACTTAGGCTGCCGGGTACCCCTTCTTCTATTTTGGCAAGGGTATGTACCGTTGCTGTTCCATCGCCTTCTATCTCACCTTCAAGGAGTTGGGCTATTTGTATTGCAGAAAATTCCATTCGGCCAAAAGTAAAAAATTTTTAACGCGCAATTACCTGTATTTATAGGGGTTTGGGATAAAACAAAAAGTGCTTGATTACGGGCTCAGAAAGTGCCGAAATATTGAGCAAATCGGCCGCCTTGCTGATGTCCTGCTTGCTGCCATCTTTATACAATAAGTTAATCCTGTTTTCTTTTTGGCTATAGGCATTATTGGTCATACTATCAGCAAATACAAAGTAATGTGCCTCTTCTTGGTCAATTCCCAATCGCCTTACGGCAAGTGCTTTTTCGGTGTCTATTTCATCTTGGGCAAAAGGTTTGTTACTCACTTTTACCGCCAATAAATTTCTATTGAGCAGCATGGTGCATAACTTGGACAAAACCTTGTCAGTACTTAAAGTCCACTCTTTGATGGCAGCCATTACATCGCTGTCATCAAGCAGGGCATAGGAAGCCAGCATTTGGGTAGATGTGCTAGAAATAGTGCCTGCAATAAATGGGCGTAACACCGAGGGCAAGCCCATAGCCTCGGTATAAATTTCTTTGGCTCGTTGTAAAATTTTTATCAATAAAAACTCTGCACTCAAAACCGTTTTGTGCAAATACACCTGCCAGTACATAAGTCTACGAGCCACAATAAATTTTTCTACACTATAAATTCCTTTGGCATCTATCATAAGTTGATCATCTGCCACATTTAGCATAGTAATTAGTCTCTCAGTATTTACCTGCCCTTCGCTTACTCCTGTGTAGAAACAATCTCGCCTTAGATAGTCCAGCCTGTCCATGTCTAGCTGACTGCTAATAAGCTGATTTAAAAATTTCTTGTGGTAGGAATTGGTAAAAATAGCAATGGCCAAGCTCAACTTCCCGTCAAAAGTCTTGTTGAGCTCCTGCATAAAATGCAAGGAGAGCTCTTCATGATTGAGGTTAGGAATGATACTATTTTCGAGCGCATGCGAAAATGGTCCGTGCCCAATGTCATGCAAAAGAATAGCGATATACACTGCTTCTTCCTCTTCGGCACTAATGTCATGTCCCTTCGATTTTAAAATTTGCACCGCTCTTGTCATCAAAAACATGGCGCCAAGCGCATGATGAAAGCGTGTATGGTAGGCTCCTGGATACACCAAGTACGTTAATCCTAGCTGAGATATTCTCCTTAGTCGCTGGAAATAAGGGTGTTCTATCAGGTCAAAAATTAATTCGCTGGGAATAGTAATGAAGCCGTAGATGGGGTCGTTAAGTATCTTTAACTTATTGGTTTGCATCAAACCTTTTATGGTATAATTGTTTCTAGTAAACCGCGAAAATCACGACATCAAAAATATGGACAATATTCAAATACTGTGGGTAGACGATGAGATAGACTTATTGAAGCCGCACATTATGTTTTTAGAAGAGAAAGGATACAGTGTAGATAAGATAGATAACGGGGGCGAAGCCATTGAAATGGTGGAAGAAAAACGCTATGATCTAGTCTTTTTGGACGAAAATATGCCAGGCATGGATGGCCTTGAAACCTTAAAACGGATTAAGGAAATAAGGAATAGTATCCCAATTGTAATGATTACCAAAAGCGAAGAAGAGTCTATAATGGAGGATGCTATTGGTTCGCAAATCAGCGATTATCTTATAAAGCCTGTTAATCCCAAGCAAATTCTTCTTACCATAAAAAAGAACCTGGACACCCGAAGATTGGTAAACGAAAAAACGACTAGTAACTACCAGCAGGAGTTTAGAAAAATATCCATGGACCTCTCTATGGCCAATAGCCACGAAGACTGGGAAGAACTTTACCGAAAGTTGATTTATTGGGAACTGGAGCTGGATACAATAGAGGATGAAGGCCTACAAGAAATCTTGCTTTCGCAAAAGAAAGAGGCTAATTCTCAGTTTTTCAAATTCATTGAAAAGAACTACGAAGATTGGTTGCACCATGGTGATGAAGCACCGATTATGTCGCATACCTTGTTTAAAAAGTGGGTGTACCCTACTTTAAAATCTGGCGATGAAAAAGTGTGCTGGTTGGTGATAGATAATTTGAGATACGATCAATGGCAAATCATCAAACCGATTATTGAACAGTATTATCAAACGGACGAGGTGAAAAGTTACTATAGCATTTTACCAACAGCAACTCAGTATGCGCGTAATGCCTTGTTTGCGGGATTGATGCCTCTGGAAATTAAAAAGAGATTTCCGGATAAATGGGTGCATGACACCGATGAGGAAGGGAAAAACAATTTTGAGCAAGACTTTATGCAAGACCAATTGAAGCGATTGGGGCTGGGCGATATGAAGTTTAGTTACAACAAAATAACCAACCACAATGCCGGGAAGAAGTTGGTAGATAATATGGCCAACATTATCAATAACCGATTTAATGTGGTGGTGTACAATTTTGTGGATATGCTTTCGCATGCCAAAACGGATATGAAAGTGATAAAGGAATTGGCAGATAATGATAAAGCCTATCGTTCGTTGACGCTGAGCTGGTTTAAGAATTCGCCTTTGTTAGAAATGATAAAAGCACTGAAAGAAGGTGGCGTTAAAATAATGTTGACTACCGATCATGGTACCATCAATGTAGAAAATCCTACCAAGCTAGCTGGCGATAAAAGTGTGAATACCAACCTAAGGTATAAAACCGGACGTGGCATGAACTACGTACAAAAGGATGTGTATGAAGTGATAAACCCGGAAGATATTTTTCTACCCAAAGAGAATATCAATTCGGTTTTTGCTTTTGCCAAAGAGGATTTGTTTTTTGCTTACCCCAATAACTTTCATCACTATGTAAAGTATTATACCAATACCTATCAGCATGGTGGAGTATCGCTAGAAGAGGTGATTATTCCTTTTGCAGAGTTGAGTCCGAGGAAGTAAAAAAGTTATAGGTTAAAAGTTAAAAGTGAACAGTTTTCGAAACCTTCAAGATCTTTAGCGAAATAGCGAGAGACCTTGAAGGTTTTGCTTTTTACTTTCTAAAATCCCCAATCCCCACTTCTTAGTACTGTGTACTAAATACTCACTACTAGAACTTACCTTTACCCCCATGACAAAGCAGCAGCAGATTTCTAATCTTGATGGCCTGGGCCAAATTGCTAAATGGATTTTGGCCGCAAAAAGCTCCGATATACTTTTATTTAAAGGTGAAATGGGCGCTGGGAAAACTACCCTTATCAAAGCTATTTGCAAGGAATTGCAGGTGGTAGATGAGGTGAGTAGCCCTACCTATTCTTTAGTAAATGAGTATTTGACCCAAAGTGGTGAAACCATTTATCATTTTGATTTGTATCGATTGGAGCACGAGGAAGAAGCACTTGATTTTGGAATCGAAGATTATCTTTATTCAGGTAATTTATGCTTGCTTGAGTGGCCTGAAAAAATTAGTAACTTACTGCCTGATGAAAGCTGTACGGTGCAGATTGAAATTCAGGATGACGGACGCAGCTTTGAGCTAACAAACAACCACACATGAGTAAACCCGGATTTTTGTCATTTTCTTCTTCGGAGCTAATGCCGCAAGAAGAGGTGCTAGAAGTAAAAACTGCCAAATCGGATCTGAAAATTGGCATTCCCAAAGAAACTTCATTTCAAGAAAAACGAGTACCACTTACCCCAGATGGCGTAGCACTGCTTACCGATCATGGTCATGAAGTGCAAATAGAAACAGGTGCTGGCGAAGGGGCCAGTTATAGCGACAAAGATTTTTCGGAGGCTGGGGCCCAAATAGTGTATTCGGCAGATAAGATTTATGAAAACGACCTGATTCTAAAAGTAGAGCCACCGTCTGAAGCAGAATTAAAAATGATGAAGCATAAGCAAACATTGCTTTCTGCGCTTCAGCTAAAAACTCAAACCAGGAGCTACTTTAAGAGTTTGATGGATAAAAAAATCACTGCGCTTTCTTTCGAAAATATTGAAGACGAAGATGGAATTATTCCTGTAGTGCGCAGCATGAGTGAGATTGCAGGTAACACCTCTATTCTGGTGGCAGCCGAATATTTAAGCAATGCCAATAATGGAAAAGGCTTTATGCTGGGCGGAGTATCGGGTGTGCCACCTACCGAGGTAGTAATAATAGGTGCCGGTACGGTAGGCGCCTATGCGGCTCGCACGGCTTTGGCTTTGGGAGCCAATGTAAAAGTGTTTGATAAATCGCTCACTAAGCTGCGCAGGCTACAGGCTACCATTAATAATATGCCCATTTACACTTGCGTGATTCAGCCAAAGATTTTGGAAAAAGCACTGATGCGCTGTGATGTGGCTATAGGGGCAATACGTGCCAGTAGTGGCCGTACACCTTGTGTAGTGAGTGATGATATGGTGAGCAAAATGAAAGCCGGTAGTGTAATAATAGATGTGAGTATAGATCAGGGTGGCTGTTTTGAAAGCTCAGAGCTTACGAGCCACGATCAGCCTACTTTTAATAAATACGATATCGTTCATTATTGTGTGCCCAATATTGCATCAAGGGTAAGTCGTACGGCTTCTTTTTCGTTGAGCAATATTATGGCCCCTATACTGCTCTCTATTGGTGAAAGCGGAGGTATAGACGAAATACTGGCTCGCAATATTGGTGTGCGCAAAGGTTTGTATTTGTACAATGGTACTTTGGTAAATCAGCCCATTGGCGAGTGGTTTGATCTACCATATACTGATGCAGATTTGTTGTTTGGCTAAGTATCTCTCATCCTTTATTTAATCTCGCATACACATCGTACAGGAAACTTCCTCCTTGCATTAATGACGTTGTGAGAGTGGATTTTGTTTTCGGTGCTGAATGTATGCCAATGGCTAATATGCCCTTCTGATAATTCTTCATTAAGCCAAAACGTATTTTGACTTCCAGCTTTTGCATGGGTATCATAATCTATTCTTCCGCAAAGTTGGATTTCCAGCGTATCGATAAGATTGATTTTTCCTTTTTTGTCAGCCTGTATCAAAGATTTTACTTCTTTTTCGGTAGGTAGGCGCCAGCCATTTGGGCAGGCCGATTTAGCATCTTCAAAAAAGTAGAAAACACCGCATTTTTCTAATGAGATTAGCGTATCCTTTTTTGATGTGGACCGGTAGCGCAGATTTTCCTTGAACCAATTAAGGTTATCGAGCTGTATGATATTGTATGTGTTTCCATCTCTGGGGTCAGTATAATGATCAGCTTTTTTTTCGAATAAAAAATTCAAAAGAAATACAGCAAGAGGAATAAATAAAAGCGTTTTTCTGGAGTTCATTTCACATGCTGGTTAGCAGATTATTTCTCATTAAACACAAACACACCATTGTTTTAAGGTGTAGGTCTTTGCAATATAATTAGTTCAATTCTGATTTTGGTTTTTTTTTAATGGGTAGACCTGTACCAAATTATTTTTACTTGTGCACAAGCTCTCGGATCTCTTACCTCCTTCTAAAATCCAAAATCCAAAATCTCATGTCTCAAATCTCAATTCCATCCATAGCCACCCCACTTTGCCAGGCTTTATTCTTTTACACCTAATTGAGCATGCCTTATTTCAACTAAATTCCTATAAGCAGTTTTCATATCCTTAGACAGGAACGAATGGTCAATCCAATAAAATGCCCTTGATTTATTTTTTATCATTCGGTTGAAGCTCCCTTTGATTTGTTTTGCTGTCAAGCCCAATGTTTCTCCCAGTTTTTCAAAATGTTCTCGGGTCAATTTCTTTTTCTTACCAGCTAATGTTAGTGCCAGCTCTTCAGTATCTTCTGGAAATACAATGGCAACATTTAATAAATCATAAGCCGGAGCCAATACCCAACCAGAAGTGCTTTCAATCATGGAGAAGTTCTTTAGGTGCATATCGTTATTACCTGTAAGAAAAGAGAAAATGGCCAAGTCAAAGTAAAAGGTTTTATCGAGTAAAGGGTTGCTAGAGTAGCTTCCCAATGCCTTGCCAACTTTTTCCATAGAACCTTTATACTTATCAAATGCTTCTGTAATCTGAAACATATCGATCATATGAATCTTAGCTTCAGTTTCAGTTCGGTCTACCCGTTTTGTTATATACGACAGCTCTCCAGACTCTAATCGAATCAATGATGAGGGTACAACTCGAATTCCAAAAGACTCAGCAATTCGCATTGTAAGATGTTCGTTCTCGGGCATTTCTGGAAACTTGTCTGAAGGTGGTTTAAAAATATATTGTCCACCCAATGCCCCAACTACAGTCAATCGTGTGTCCAAATTCTCATTGATTTCTTTTAATAAAGTCATAGATAACTTAGGCTGAGCACCCGGCACAGCAATACTTCGCTCCACCACATTTTTGGCAAGTTCATCCATTTGATCAAGTGAGTACTTTATTTCAGGGGTATTTGGCGTAGCAAAGAACTCTGATGAACACCTTTTGTGAAAGTCTAATGGGTCCGCAATCGGTTGGTAACAATATAAACATCTACCCTTCATCTTCATTCACTATTGGTTCCACGCTTACGGCTCCTATGCAATTCTGACAACAGGCCAGAAGTAATCCCATGCGATCATTTTTATTGATTCTCCAGTTTTTGGAAGCAATTTCTAATAACCACCCTTCTGGAATCAATCCTTCAAAAAAAGGAAAGAGTCGCTTGTCGCTATATGCTTGGTTTGTGACGGGCATTGTAAACGTGATGAAATCATTTGGATGATCTTTTACATACTGATGATCATACTGAAATACATATTCACCATCATTGGTTTCGGTAAGGATACCAGCCAAATGATCTTTATAAAAAACCTTTCCCTGTCTCATTTTTCATATCCTTACTGTTAACAGGAGCTAATTCATGCCCAAACATGTGAAGGATAAGATTAACCTTGTCCATATTCAGATTCGTTTTGCCCTGTTCGATTTTTCGTAGTACAGTTAGCGCAACTCCTGCACGCTCAGCAAATTCTTCCTGGGTAAGGTTCACTTCTTTTCTCCGTTCTTTTACAAATTCAGCTAATGACTTCATTATATGTATTTGAATATAATAAAAAGTAAAAATAGTGAATTATATGTAATTAGATATAATTTGAGTAGACGAGATTACAATATATGCTAAAGCGTATAGTTTGATTTTAAAATTTCTAAGGTCTCAGCAGTTGATATTGGGAAATGTGCGGTCAACAGAATAGAACTAAACAGGTCACAAATATTCCCTAGTGTCTTTATGGAGTAATCCTCTGCAATATAATTAGTTCAATTCTGATTTTGGTTTTTTTTTAATGGGTAGACCTGTACCAAATTATTTTTACTTGTGCACTGGCTCTCGGATCTCTTACCTCCTTCTAAAATCTAAAATCCAAAATCTCATGTCTCAATTCTCAATTCTAAGTACCCAATACTAAACCCTCACGTTTATCTTCGCGCAAAATTTTTTAGCATGTCTGTTTGGAGAAGATTATTGTACTACGCCATAGGTGTAGGAATGGGAGTGTTGGCGGTAATGTTCATTTTTGGCGATCGCGAAATTGGTTGCAGCTATTTTCCCAATGATCGCGTGCTATCTGATCTTCGAAAAAAGGAACTGATTATTTCACCTGATATCCAACTGCAAATGAATTCAGCTGGTATGGATACCTCTGATATCAGTGTATTGCTAGAGCGTGGCAAAGTAAATTTTGATAAGGTAGACCGCGGCTTAGATACCTGCAAAACCTACTGGATAAAACTAGAGGAGGAAAGCAAATCTCCATTTTCAGCTTTGTTCCAAAACTGCGATAGCACAGCCACCATCCTAGAGCTGGATTTATAAAACAATTGCACTAGCAGTTTTTGTTGTAGCCTAACCTGTTGATTTCGTTATGTCTTACCGTTTACCGTTAAGAAATTGTCATTAATCTAAAGGCGAGTGTTTCACCCCGAAATTCTCCTTTGCTTTGTCCTGTCATTGAAAACGACACGATACAAACTCAAATACTCATGTTATGAAAACTTACAAAAGCTCCTGGTACAAAAACATGCTGGAAAAAACAGTGGTAATGCTAGTGATAGGCGCAGTACTTACCTTGGCTTTGATTCTTACCAGGTAAGATATCAGACCATAGATATTAGACATGAGATTGAATCGAAAGATCTTTTTCTCACATCTCACATCTCACATCTCACATCTCACATGTATTAGTTACTGATCTTTCTGCGCTTTAATTCTTGCTCAATAAGCACAAGCTCCCTGTTGGTTTGCCCTTTTGCTGAAGTATTTTCTTCAGCTCTTCGAATCAAGTAAGGCAATGTTTTTTCTATCGGCCCAAATGGCAAATACTTCATCACATTGTAGCCTTCCTTGGCAAGGTTAAATGATAGATGATCGCTCATGCCGTACAGTTGGCTAAACCATATGTGTGGATTGTTCTTGGCAATGCCATATTTCTCCATAAGTTCGGTAAGCTGTTTAGCACTTTCTTCATTATGGCTGCCAGCTACCAGGCTCATTATTTTATGGTTTTTCATGCAAAACTCCACTGCCAAATCATAATCGCGGTCAGTAGATTCTTTGTCGGGTTGTATGGGTGATGGGTAGCCCATTTCTGCAGCGCGCTCTCTTTCTTTTTCCATATAGGCACCTCTCACCAGTTTTACACCACAATAAAAATTTTCTTCTTTGGCAGTTGCCATCAAGTCTTTCAAATAATCCAGTCTATCCCATCTGTACAATTGAAGTGTGTTGTAAATCATACATTTTTCTTTGTTGAACATTCGCATCATCTCAAGTGCAAAGTCATCTATCGGCTGCTGAATCCACGTTTCTTCAGCATCTAGCAATACGCAAATATTATTTTCAACCCCTTCGCGGCAGATACGCATAATGCGGTCTTTTACTTTGGCCAACTCTATTTTTTCATCAGTACTTAATGTATCTCCAGCATTTATTTTCTCAAGAAGTCCAAAACGAGCCATTCCGGTTACCTTAAACACAGCAAAAGAAACTGCGCCATGGGCTTTGCCAAACTGTATGGTTTCTAGTATTTTTTGTGTACAATCTTCAAAATCTTCCTCAGTTTCGCTGCCTTCTACCGAATAATCGAGGATAGAATACACACCATGTTGTTGTAAGGCATCTATAGTTTTACTGCACTCTTCTATCGTTTCGCCTCCCACAAACTGGTCGTACACCGTTTTCTTTACAATACCCTTTATAGGCAATCCAAGTTTTAAGGCAAGCTCCGAAGACCATTTTCCGAAGGAAACGAGCTTCTGACTAGCTACCAATTTGAAAAGCCAATAGGCCTTTTTTAACTGATTATCAGATTTTGTAACAAAGGCTGTTTTTGTGTCCTCAAAATTTACCATAGAATTATATCATTAAAACCATTTCGGATTTCTATTGCGATTAATGGTTTCGTTACTTTGGCCAAAGATATTTCGAATTTAGATTCCTTTTTAGTGGAAAGTATAAATCCTATATGGTTTGGTGAAGATTCTTTTAACCAACTACAAAACCTTATCGAAAAAGGTAAATATTCCAAGCTGCTTTTTTTGGTAGATGAAAATACACATGACAAGTGTTTGCCCTATTTATTGCAGTCTCTTAGCAAAATTCCGCACTATGAGGTGCTGGAGGTAGAGCCTGGCGAGGAGAGTAAATCGGCCGAGGTGCTGGTGCAATTGTGGATGGCCCTTTCTGAACTTAAAGTAGACAGACAGGCATTGATGATAAATGTGGGTGGCGGTATGATTACCGATTTAGGCGGATTTTTAGCCGGTACCTATTTGCGAGGAATCCATTTTGTAAATGTTCCCACTTCACTTTTGGCTATGGTAGATGCCTCTAGTGGTGGTAAAAATGGGATCAATCTTCAGCATCTTAAAAATAGGGTGGGCTTGTTTCTCAATCCTGAAGCGGTGTGTGTGATTCCTGATTTTTTGGAAACCTTGCCTGAGCAGGAACTAAGAAGTGGTTTTGCCGAAATGCTTAAACATGGCTTAATAGCCGACAAAGCCTATTGGGAAGAGCTGGCCACTTTTGACATCGAAAATGAAATTCCAACACAGGAAATGATTCTCCGTTCTATCCAAATAAAAAAGGAAATAGTAGAACAAGATTTTAGGGAAACCGGTTTGCGAAAAGCGCTAAATTTTGGTCATACCATTGGGCATGCAATCGAAACTGCCGCTATGGATGCAGAACCATTAATGCATGGCGAAGCTATTGCCCTGGGGATGATAGCCGAGCTTTATTTATCCGAAAAGTATACCGCCCTGCCGCCAGCTGATGCTGAAAAGTGTGCGAATCAAATAAGGGCTTTGTTCCGGGATTTGGAATGGAACTGTGACATTGATGAACTATTGCAGCTGATGCAGAGTGATAAGAAGAATAAGAAAAACCAGATTCGCTTTTCGCTGCTGCGCGAAATAGGTGTGCCCGAAGTAGATGTGGCAATAGGTGAGAAAGGAATAACTGAAGCGCTAGACTACCTAAAACAAAAGCTTTAATAATATACTTACATGGAGATAGCCATTGACATAGCCGTTGGTTTTGTAGCATTTATTCACGTGTATATAGCGTGGCTGGAAATGTTTGCCTGGACCACTCGTGGCCGAAAAGTGTTTAAAATGATTCCGGCTGATCAGTTTGAGAAAACCAAAGCTATGGCGGCCAATCAAGGTTTGTACAACGGGTTTTTGGCAGCGGGTCTTATCTGGAGCTTTTTTATACAAGATGCCACCTGGAGTCAAAATGTGGCTTTGTTCTTTTTGGGCTGTGTAGCGGTGGCAGGTTTGTATGGTGCCTATTCCGTTTCCAAAAGAATTTTGATGGTACAAACAGTACCCGCTAGTATTGGGATTATTTTGATTTTGGTGAGTTGGTATATGTCGTAGCCTTCAATTATTCAAATGATGTTTCATTGGAAAATAGATGAGGTACCGGAATCAATACTCCAAAACAAGGTATTGTTGGCGGAAATGGTCATGACAGAGTTAGGAATAGATAGGGAAGAATACGATGTAGGAGAAAAAATTTTCGGTTCTCCATTTCCCTTCAAATTAAAATGGTGGCAAACTTCAAAAAGGCTATGTATTTATGATGCTACCGTGAAGATTAACAAATCGGGTTTTGAAGTTTTAATAAGACCTTTAAACTTAATCTACGGACCCATTGTAATTCCTTTGGTGCTACTATTATTTAATGGACTTGATGGATTTTTAATTGGGTTAGTAATTTACCTTTTCACTGTTCTGTTTTTCGGGATCGGTCTTATGATCGAACTTAAAATTGCAAAATCGCACCTGAAATACTTAATTAAAAGTGCAAAACAGAAATGAGCTAAAGATAATAGCCGCCTAAAGAAGTAGTATCTTTTAACTTGTTAAAACTAAAAATGAAGTTTGTTCTAGCCATATTGATATCATTAATAGCGACAGTCACTTATGGGCAAATAGGTGTTTCGGATATTGAGTATGCTGACTTGTTGGTTGATGATTTTCAAAGTTACACGGACTCAATCAAACAATTGACCAATGGTGCAACGGTGTATTACTTCAGCGACACAATGTTTAAGGGAATAACACTAACGGTGCAAAATGGGGCAGAAATTGAGCTCGACTTTAGATACAAAGACAATTTTAGAGGCTATACTAAAATAGGAGCTGATTTTGAAAACTTCGTTCTTGTAAAAGTTCGTGGTGATGGGTCGGGAAATCCGGCACTACTTAGGGTAATAAATAAAAAGACGGGAGAGGATAGTTGGCTAGGGGATTATCCATTTTATATCGACACAAGGAATGAGGTCGTAGTCTACAAATCACAGAATGACGGTTCGTCCTATATCGTAGTTCACAACTTCCAAACAAACAGGATTGAGAAGTATCCAACTCCAGAAACCAATTGTACTTGCTGTGAGTGCTTTGAAGTAATACAAGTTGATCAAGAGAGTTTTACTTTAAAATTTGAAGATGCCAATGACAAATCAAGAAAGCTGAAAATTTTGAGGGAAAATGAATAACTACAACTTTATCATTCCATTTCTACTTATATGCACTGGAATATTTGGGCAAAACGGAGGCTCATTAGAAACTTCTAAAGAGTTCTCACTGAAATTTTATAGTGTTGGGTTTGGTTCAAATATGCACGATGAGCAACCAGTGTTTAAAGTGGTTGGAGACGGCTTTATTTACACTTATGAGAATGCTTGGTCCGATGGTAATAATTTTTTCAAGGAAAAGTGTGATACTATTTGTTCGGGTAATTTTAGAAGATCTTCGATCGATTCAATCCTAACTTTAATTAATGGTTATGGAGACTCAACCATTTATAGATCAACCTCTGGTATTATGAGCGGAGGGAGTGATAATCTCGAAATCATTCATACCGGGACTGTAGTGAGGTTTGAATTAATAAACACACATGATACTGTTGTATCTCAAATAGTTTCTATTTTGAATTCTTACATCCCTTTGCAGGAGAGAAAGATAACGGTGTTTCCTAAGGATTGGTTAAAGGATTAAATGGAAACAAAGTAAATCCAATCTCTATTGCTTTTACTTTGCCTTTTTAGTGATGATATTTAAGATTTTAGAATTTTGAAGTTTCTAGAACTGATTTTTTTTTAACGGTTGAGATACCTTTAGAAAATGAAAAAAACAGTTTTACTAATTTCTTTATTGTGTCAATTTTTAATTTCCTGCAATTCGGTAGATAATTCAATAACCGTTGCAGTGGATGATGGTTTAGATCTTAATGCCGTAAAAATTCAATACGGGTTTTATTCAGGTAATGAGAAGTCTGATAAAAAACTGGTTGAGGAAGGATTAGATAAAACAGTGTTTGAAAATAATAAAGCTCGATCCTTTAAAACAATTTGTGGTGAGAACGATTTTTTGGTCACATATCAAAACGAGTATTATGTCAAGGTTCGCCATTTTATCCCAAACGATTTTTACAATGGAATACCTGAAAGTCATGAATACAATTTTGAATTGAAAAACGATCAAAACGGACTTCTTCTAATTTTGAATATTGTAGGGTTGGATGGTGAAATAATTACAGCGGAATTTGCCGAAATTACTCAGACCAAGTAATAAAGTCGGGCAACGGTTAGAAAAATTAGGTGGAGCATAGTGGCTTTAAAAGGCAGCGTTTGAAATATTCCAACCCATCGGTATTTTACGAGCTACTCTTCGTACTTAATAATTTATCTTGCTTGAAATAATAAAGGCGGGATAAACAACACGTTGTATGGCCTTTAGGTTGGAAATAACATGGTGTGATTCGAATTTGGTGTATATTTACACCATACAATTGAATCATGGCAAGACAAAGTATATCATTCACAAAGCCAAACGATGAATGGCTAAAAACTCAAGTAGATAAAAAAGAGTATTCAAGTAAGAGTGAACTAATAAATGACTTAGTCAGACAAGCTCGAAAGCAACAAGTTGAAATTAACTGGATTCGAGCTAAATTGGAGAAAGCCGAAAATAGCGGGTTTACAAGTGAAAGTAATAATGAAATTTTAGCGCAATCAAAGTCTTTGCTTAATGACTAAATATAGATTAAGTAATGAAGCTAAAAATGACTTGATACGGATTCACCACTATGGTGTGAAAAAATTTGGAATGACTCAAGCGGACAAATACTTTGAATCATTTTTTAAACATTTTGAAATTATTGCCCAAAGACCCTTTTCATTTGAATCGGTTGACTATATAAAAAAAGACTACAGACGTTGCGTTTGTGGAGTTGATAGCATTTATTTTAAAGTAAATGAGGATATTATAGAAATAATGGCAATTGTCGGAAGACAGGATTTGAATGAAAAACTGTAATCTGAGATAATAATAACTGTTGACAATATATATCTAAGCATTCGTTTTACCGATGCCGCTAAAAAGCCGCACAGGTAGGCCAAAAATGAATGCCGTGTTGACGAATCTGGGTTCCTGCTCTTCAGTATTAGCAATATTTTTCCAAAGGCATCTGCTTTTCAGAGATGAGAAGCTTGAAATATTCCAACCCATCGGTATTTTACGAGCTACTCTTCGTACTTAATAATTTATCTTGCTTGAAATTATAAAGGTGGAATAAATGCAATTGCGTTTATCTCCTTGTTGTGTGTCATATAACAATATGAACCTTAAAATCAGAAAATATAATCCTACTCTTGATTACGAGGGCCTGATGAAACTAATTCAATCTGAAGGTGAAGAATGGAAAGATTATTTAAATCCACCCTATCGTAAAGCGCTTGAAAACTCAATTACCTATGTTGCATTAGTAGGTGAGGAATTATGTGGTTATTCACGTTCATTAAGTGATTCTGGAATATTTATTTGGGTGGTTGATTTACTTGTAAATAAAAACAGAAGAGGACTTTCGATTGGAAAAAAACTTATGGATTATATCTTAACTGACTTTCCTGATATAGATGTATACGTCATGTCTGATGTTGATCAATATTACAAGAAGCTTGGTTATGAAAAAGAAGGTTCAATCTTTAAACTAAAATGATAGTATAACAAAACCCGAACTGTATTGAAACGCAGTTTAGCCAGTACGATGTCAGTTACCAAAAAAACTTATGCTCGAAAAATTCACAATTACCCATCCCTCCAAAAAAATAAACGGAACTGTAGAAGTGCCCGGGAGTAAGAGCGAGAGCAATCGTTTGTTGCTTCTTCAGGCTTTGTATTTTCCTGAAATGGAGGTGCCAAACTTGTCTGATAGCCGCGATACCAGCTATATGCTGG
Source organism: Bacteroidia bacterium (assembly GCA_030427785.1). Taxonomy (GTDB): domain Bacteria; phylum Bacteroidota; class Bacteroidia; order Flavobacteriales; family Schleiferiaceae; genus Owenweeksia. The sequence continues at coordinate 19,199 of JAUICR010000040.1, forward strand.
CGGGCTTAAATAATAGCGGTTCAAAAATAAACGTGGGCGATGCGGGTACGGCCATGCGATTTCTTACGGCTTATTTTGCCACTAGATCTGGGAGAACAGTAGAGATATCAGGAACCGAAAGAATGCACCTAAGGCCCATAGGTATTTTGGTGGAAGCCTTAAAAACTTTAGGAGCCTCTATTGAGTATTTGGAAAAAGAAAACTACCCACCTCTCAAAATTAAGGGGAGTAAATTGGAAGGCGGTAAGCTTCAGATAAATGGCTCTGTGAGCAGTCAGTTTATAAGCGCCTTACTGATGATAGGGCCCGGTA
>JAUICR010000041.1 GCA_030427785.1 Bacteroidia bacterium
CTTTGCACACTTGGGTGGTATGATTATCGGTTTTATTATTATTAAATACTGGAAAAAGAAAGGCGAATTTTATTAGCAGATGGACGGCTTACGAAACGAAATACGAAATGCATTTAAAGAGGGAGATGCGCTAACCCGCTTGGTGCTCCTCAATATTGGCGTGTTTTTAGGCTATTTAATACTAAAAATATTTGGCTTACTATTTCAATATCCTATTCATGATTATGTGATTGAATGGCTTGCACTTCCTAGCAATCTTAGTGTTTTGATAACACGCCCTTGGACAGTTTTCACCTACATGTTTTTGCATCAAGGTTTTCTTCACTTACTTTTTAATATGCTTTGGCTATACTTTGCCGGTAAGCTGTTTATGGAGTATTTGGGAGGCCGAAAATTGCTAAGCACCTATATTTTGGGAGGATTAGTTGGCGGAGTACTATACGTTATCGCTTACAATGTATTTCCGCTTTTCACCGAAAATGGATCTGTGTTAGTATCTACCAATAGAGGTGCATCAGCTGGGGTAATGGCTGTGGTATTTGCAGTGGCAGCCTATCATCCTCGTTATCCTGTCAAACTATTTTTTACATTAAAGGTAGAAATGTGGGTCATTGCGGCCTTAGCCCTTCTTACCGATTTGATAAATATAGGAGATGGTAATAATATTGGGGGACACATTGCACACTTAGGGGGTGCTTTATTTGGTTATTTAAGCATCAAGCAACTAAGAAGAGGCCACGACTTAACCGAAGGTTTTAGCAAAATAATGGACACCGTTGCTAATTGGTTTAAGCCCAAACCCAAGTTGCAAAAAGTGCATACCAATACCCGATCGGACCGAAACTACCATGAACGAAAAGCAAGCGAGCAGCAAAAAATGAATAGCATTTTGGACAAAATAAACCAAAGTGGATATGACAGCTTGAGCAAAGAGGAAAAGGCGTTTCTTTTTAAAATTGGTGACCACTAATGGCAAAGGGTAGAAAAAACCTCTTTGATGGCATACTGTATTTGCTCAATAACATTGCAGCTTTAGCCTTACTCCTATCGTACCTAGCCTATTACATTTCGCCCAATCTTACTACCTTTTTTTCCTTTTTGGCCCTATCCTATCCGGCTCTACTTTTTATCAACCTGCTATTCGTTTTGTATTGGCTTATTAGGCTAAAGCGAAAAATACTATTATCTATTATATGCATAGCGGTAGGTTACCTACATGTATCACGCAGTGTTCAGTTTTCGTCAGCCCACAAGGCCATGGCACAGGGCAATAGCCTTAAGGTGATGAGCTTTAATCTTAGGTTTCAAAACCAATATGAATGGATAGAAGGTAAAGATGTACCAAAAAAAATCCTGGAATTAATCGAGTTAGAAAACCCTGATGTACTGATGGTGCAAGAGTATCGCACCAAGTGGCCTGAGGCTGCAATAGACTTAGGATTTAAGTACGCGCATTATAAACTAAATCAAGCAGGAACCAGAGGCCAGGCCATTTTCTCGAGGTACCCAATAGGTGAATCGAAAATAATTCCATTTGAAGCAGACAGCGCCAGCAATAAGGATTTTCACTGGGCTGATATTAAATTCAGAAATAAGACCATTCGCTTTATAAATGTGCATTTGGCCTCAGTAGGCTTAGAGAATGAAGACTACAAGCTATTAGAAAACCCTGATGCTAACGATCAAGAAAAATTGGAACGTGGCATACGGTCTATTGCAAAATCGCTAAATGCAGCGTTTAAGCGAAGGGCTAATCAAATACGCAGTGTGGTAAAAGCGGTAAACAATAGCCCTTACCCCGTTATTTTAGCGGGCGACTTTAATGATGTTCCTCAATCCTATGTGTATCATCAGGTAGATTTACAATTGGAAGATAGTTTTATGGAAAGTGGTGGTGGCTTGGGTAAAACCTATATTAAAAGCCCTTTGCCGCTTCGCATCGATTATATTTTTCATTCAAAGGAATTTCGCGCATTCAATTTTCAGGTAATCAATAAAGAATTAAGCGACCATTACCCTATAGTTACTGAATTGGAGTTTGTAAACTAGAGCCAAGTCCTTGGTAAAAAGCTCATGGTAATAATGGCAGGTTTATTCTAATATACTCTTAGGATATAGTTTGATAATTAGTTCAGCTTAAATAGCAAATACTTCCTTTCCACATCATTACGAACCAATTCTAATGCCTGTTGTAAGCATTTCTTTGATTCTTCATTTTGTCCCAACTCTTTGTATAAATCAGCCTTAAATGTGAAATAGAGATGACTTGAAAGGAGGTCAGTTTCTATATGCAACAGTAGCTCAAGTGCAGCTTTAGGGCCATACACCTTCGAAAAAACTATGAGCCTATTAAGCTCCCCTTTGGGGGATGGCCAATTCTCTTGAATTTTATTGTGAATAGCAAGTAACTTACCCCAATTAATCTGACCATAACTAGCTGCAATATGGTATTGAAACTCAATAGCAGCTTCGAGAAAATAGGGCGACAATTCGTTGTACTTGGTTGCCTGATTATAGTAGTAGTAACCCCAACTCACAAAATCAGTACTATACAGTTTTCTATCCTGATTCTCTAAAATCACCATCTCACCTCGCTGGTTTATCCTAGCGGAAAACCTAGCGGCTTTAAAACAGATCAGGCTTATTAAGGATAAAAGCTCAGATGTATTACAACGCTCCTTTTTGCTGAGTATTAAAGATAACCGTAAGGCCTCACCACATAAATCTTCCTTTACCAAGCTATCTCCATCACTTGCTTTATATCCTTCATTAAAAATCAAGTAAATCACTTTAAGAACTCGGTTTAAATAATGCGATAACTCTGTTCCTTCAGGCATACTGTGGTGGGGCATTTTTGCCTGAAAATCCGCCCTAGCACGCTGTATAGCTTTCTTGGCGCTTTCATCAGACATCAATAAAGCCCGTGCAATTTCTCGAACAGAAAAACCTCCAATTAGCTTCAAGCTAAGCAAGAGACTATTCTTTTCACTCATTGCTGGATTACAGCACGCAAAAATCATTTTGAGCTGCTCGTCTTGTATTGCCCTCGAATCAGGAATTTCCATTTCTGAATCAAGCTTTTCGGTGGCCATGGAATTAAAAATGCGATGTTTTTTCTCCTTTTTTATTCGGTCTAACAAAGAATTGTAGGCCACCTTATAAAGCCATGCACTGGGCTTTTCAGGAATCTTCTGAAATCCCCATAATTTCATGGCTTTGTACAAAGCCTCCTGCACAGCATCTTCTATCCAATCTAGGTAAGACCCTCCAAACTTACTGGTAAGGCTTGAAACCAAATTTCCATACTCGTGCCTAAAGAGGTGATCTATTTTTTTGCTTAGTGCTTTATTCATATAAATAAAAGCCCCGAATTTCTTCGGGGCTTTCAATTTAACTAAACATAGCTTACATATCCATGCTCATTATTTCACGCACTTCTACAGTTCCATTGTGCTCAAAAATGGGGCAACCTTTTGATATTTCTGTAGCTTCATCCAATCTATCAGCATTTACAATAAGGTACCCCCCTACTATTTCTGCTCCCTCTGCAAAAGGGCCATCGGTCACGGTACTACCTCCCTCAGATACTACTTTACCGCTCCCATTTAGAGGCAGCCCACTATCTAACGAACCTTTTTCAGCAAGGCCATTCATCCACGCGCCCCATTTTTGCATATGGGCCTGCATCTCTTCTGGCGATTGTTCTGCTCTTCTTGCGTCTCCTCCTCTAAATAAATACAAATACTTGGTCATAATAATATATTTTATTGATTATTAACTTAAAGACGATTGAGGCTTGTACAAGGGGACACTATTTCAAAGTAATTTGTCAAATCCAAAAAAAAGCAGCCCAAATTGGGAGGCATTTTCACTACATGTTTTAGCGACCACTATTCCCGACAATACACAAACAACAAGACTTTACAGATTGAAACTCTCCCTATCTCATCATCTTTAACTAGGCTTTTCATATCGGCCGGTCTGCTTGTTTATTTTTATCCTAAAAGGTTCTGGATAATCTTCAAGAATTTGAGGTATCACAGTTTCTCCAGTATAAATAGGCTCAATCCGGTCCATTAATATTTGCTGAGCTTTGGCTTTATCCTTTTCATTCTTAAGCTGTTCATACTCACCCCAAAGAATTACCGTGCGCCAGTTGCGCATACTTTCTATTTGGTCAACCTCTATACACACTGCTGGATTTTTCCGCATCAGTTGTATTTTCAATCCATCCTTTGACTGGCAGTATAGGTAGCCATCCTTGTAGGCATAGGTAATGGGCACCAAAAACAATTTTTTATCAGCATAGCATGCTAAGTGAGCTATCAACTGGCTTTGCAGCACATTAACAATTTTATTGTCATTCATGTCTTCAATCATGGTAGAAAGTATTTTGCTTGTTATTTAACTCTTAGTAATTACGGTGAAAGGTAGGTGTCTTCTTTATTACTTCTACTGACATTAATCATTTTTTGAGCTTATTCTTTGAAAGATCTATTTACTAAAAAAGCCGCCAGAAAATTGCATTCAGACGGCTTCAAAACGATTTGTATATCTATACGGTATTCCTACGCTTCGGTTTTCTTTCTTAGGTTAATATTAATTACCTCAATTGCCAAAGAAAATGCTACAGCAAAATAAATGTAGCCCTTAGAAATATGCTGGTGTAAACCATCAGCTATTAGCACCACACCTATAAGTATAAGGAAGGCCAAAGCCAAAATCTGCAATGTTGGGTATCGCTCTATGAAAGCCGCAATCTTACCAGCAAAAATGAGCATTACAATTAGTGAAATCACCACGGCCAGGACCATAATCAGCAGTTCTTCTGTCATACCTATTGCCGTAAGGATAGAGTCAAAAGAGAACACAATATCCAAAAGCCCTATTTGAATAATGATAGAGACAAAGCTTTTTTGAGCTTGCTTCTTCATGCTCTTTTCATCCTCATTTTTTCCTCCACCATCTATCTTGTGGTGAATTTCATTGGTACTTTTTGCTATAAGAAACAATCCACCAACCAATAGCACCAAATCACGACCAGTAGCTACAAACCCAAAGACTTCAAATATGGGCTGGGTAAATCCTATTATCCAGGTAATACCCATCAGCATGATGATTCGTAAAATCAGGGCCAGACCGATACCCACAGTCCTTGCCTTTTTCCTTCTTTCTTCGGGGAGTTTGTTGGTAAGCAGCGAAATGAAAATAATATTGTCAATACCCAATACTATTTCGAGCAAACTGATGGTCAGCAATGCTATCCACGCTCCAGAATGCAAAAAGATTTCAAAATCCATCATTTCTAGGCTTGAGCTTCATTATTAAATAGTGGGTAGCCCTCCATCATTTCGTTCACTTCGCGTTTTATCTCCTCCAAACTACTCTCGTTTTCCGGATCCATTATCACTCGGTCCAATAAATCAGCAATCCTTAGCATATGCTCTTCTTTGAGGCCTCGAGTGGTAACTGCCGCTGTACCCAATCGTATACCGCTGGTTACAAACGGTGACTTATCATCAAAAGGCACCATGTTTTTATTTACCGTAATATCGGCTTTTACCAAAGTATTCTCCGCCAATTTACCTGTAACACCTTTGTTCCTAAGATCAATAAGCATACAGTGATTATCAGTACCACCGCTAATTATATCATAACCTTTAGCTACTAAGCTATCGGCCAGTGCTTTTGCATTTTTTTTCACCTGCATGATGTACTCAAAAAACTCATCGCTCAATGCTTCGCCAAATGCCACCGCCTTGGCTGCAATTACATGCTCCAATGGTCCACCTTGTATTCCAGGGAAAACCGCTGAATCTAATAAGGAGCTCATCATACGAGTTACACCCTTCGGAGTTTTTAATCCCCATGGATTTTCAAAATCTTTACCCATCATAATCAGTCCACCACGTGGGCCACGTAAGGTTTTGTGGGTAGTAGTGGTTACAATATGACAATGTGGTATAGGGTCGTTCAAAATTCCCTTGGCAATAAGTCCAGCCGGATGCGAAATATCGGCCATCAATAAGGCACCTACCTTATCAGCTGCAGCTCTAAATTTTGCATAATCAATATCTCGAGAGTAGGCAGAAGCTCCACAAATAAGCAATTGAGGTTTTTCTTTTAAAACCGCAGCCTCCAATTTGTCATAATCAATAAGTCCTGTTTCCTTCTCTACGCCATAAAAAGCAGTTTTATACAGCTTTCCGCTAAAACTCACTGGCGAACCATGGGTAAGGTGACCACCATGCGACAAGTCAAAACCCATAATTTTATCTCCAGGCTTAAGGCAAGCAAGGTAAACAGCAGCATTGGCCTGCGAGCCTGAGTGTGGCTGTACGTTGGCATACTCAGCACCAAACAAGGCCTTAGCTCTGTCTATCGCCAGATTTTCTACTTCATCTACCACTTGACATCCACCGTAATATCTTCTGCCCGGAAATCCCTCAGCATATTTGTTGGTAAGCACCGAGCCCATGGCTTCCATCACTTGTTCGCTTACAAAATTTTCGGAGGCAATTAATTCAATTCCTTCGGTCTGGCGCTGGCGCTCATCTTGGATAAGCTCAAAAATTTGTTCGTCTCTTTGCATTTTTATGATATGTTGATAGGGATTGTCCTTTATTTTTAAATATTTGCCCAAAAATAATTAGAATATGCTCACAGCAAACGAACCGAACCGTAAGTCTTGGATTGAAGTAGAATCAAACAGTGATTTCCCTATCCAAAATATCCCGTTTGGAGTCTTTATTCCTACCGATGATTTTACCACCATAGGCACGCGCATAGGCAATACAGCCATAGATTTATCTGCATTGCATCAGCTAGGATACTTTAGTGAAATTGAAGAATTACCCGAAGATGTTTTTTTGCAAGACACCCTTAATGACTTTATCACTTTGGGTCGCCCCATGTGGAGAAAAGTGAGAAACAGGGTTGCTGATATTTTTGATAGCACGAATGGCGAATTAAAAAATAACACTGCTCATAAAGAGCAAATCTTATTTGATGTAGCAGAAGTACAAATGCTATTGCCAGTATTTACACAAGATTATACCGATTTCTACTCAAGTATGGAGCACGCCATGAACGTGGGAATCATGTTTAGAGGAAAAGAAAATGCCCTGATGCCCAATTGGAAACATTTGCCAGTAGGCTACCATGGCCGTTCGTCTAGCATTATAGTTTCGGGCGAAGATTTTCATCGCCCTGTTGGCCAAATGAAACCAGCTGATGCTGAAGTACCTGTATTTGGCCCTTCTAAACTTTTAGATTTTGAATTGGAAATGGGATTTATCACTACTGATGGTAAACACCTTGGAGATAGAATTACCACTGACGAAGCCGAAGACTATATATTTGGAATGGTGCTGGTAAATGATTGGAGTGCCCGCGATATTCAAGCTTGGGAATATGTGCCACTAGGGCCATTCTTAGGAAAAAACTTTGCTACTTCTATTTCGCCATGGGTGGTTACCCTTGATGCTTTGGAACCTTACCGTACCGAAAGCCCTGCACAGGATCCTACCCCACTGCCCTACCTGCAAACTTCGGGTAAGCGCACTTTTGATATAGAAATTGACGCATTCATTGAACCAGAGAATAGCGTAGAAAGTAAAATATGCACCAGTAACTTTAAGTATCTATACTGGAATATTTCGCAGCAGCTTGCGCATCATACCGTAAACGGCTGTAATATTAATGCCGGAGACTTGATGGCTAGTGGAACAATAAGTGGCCCTGAAGAAGCCAACTACGGTTCGCTACTAGAACTGAGCTGGCGTGGCGCCAAGACCATAAAACTAGATGGTGGTGAAGAGCGCAAGTTCTTGCAAGATGGTGATAGCCTTATAATGCGCGGCCATTGCAATAACGGTACTACCCGTATTGGTTTTGGCGAAGTAAGAGCTAAGGTGCTGCCGGCAAAGGAGTGATTAGTTGATTAGTTGATTAGTTGATTAGTTGATTAGTTGATTAGTTGATTAGTTGATTAGTGAAAATAAAAAATGGAGGCCTTAGGGCCTCTTTTTTTTGTCCGCTACTTGAGTTTATACAATGCACTATTTTAGTGCGAATAAATAATCCTCTGATATAAAGCAGGTGACTAAAACCAAACCTTTCCAGTCGACCTTTATTATTCTGGTCTTTTTACTTGCTGTATATGGCAAGAGGCTCGTTCAGCCGTTTGTTAATCTATCTTTCGATTTACCTATCTCAAAACTCCTGTACTCCTATGCGTGGTGGGTTCTACCTATTATTATTGTAATCGCAGTTTTGTATGGCTCAAAAAATGTTTTAAAAGAGCTTTGTCTGGATCAAGGTTTTTTGACTGGGTTAATCTTTGGCTTTGTAGCAACTGTCCCTATGCTGGTGAGTTCTGCTTTTTTTGGAAGTATTGATCCTAATCTCGATTTACTAACACTTTTACAGAAGACTGTATTTGCAGGCTTCATGGAGGAACTCCTGTTTCGTGGTTTTCTCTTTGGAATACTGTTTAGAAAAATGGGCTGGGGTTTTATTCCGGCTTCCGTACTAGGAGCTATAATTTTTGCGGCAAGCCACCTTTACCAAGGTTCTGATCCGGGCCAGCTCGTTGGTATTTTTTTGGTAACCTTTATAGCCTCCGCATGGTTTGCCTGGCTTTTTATTGAGTGGAAAGAAAATTTATGGGTTCCTATATTCCTCCATATTTTCATGAATCTGTCCTGGACCTTATTTAGTGTAAGCGACAATGCTCTGGGTGGGGCTTATGTCAATATTTTTCGAATTATCACCATTGCCATTACGGTGCTTGCTACTATCCGATACAACAATAGAAAGGATATGTTTAGAGTTAATGGAAGGAATTTGTTTGTAAATAAAACTTAAAACATCCTATACATTTACCTCGTAGATATAGCCAAAGTAATGTCCAGAAAACAAATATTACTAATTCCTCTATTGCTCTTATTCGCTGGTAGTAGCGGAGCTCAATCGCCTATTGACAGCATACAAAACGCCAATGCGGGAATCAAAATAGCGGTAGCCGAAATATCCGGCAAATGGCTTTCGGTAGAATACCCAGGCGTTGAAGTTGTGTTTGTAGAGAAGGAAAACGAATTACTTAGATTTCCGCAGAATTATGTACACCCTTTTAGTTTTAATAAAGAAAACGATAGCATTACGGTAAAAGGTGTAGCTATGAACTGGCCGCCCTACACTTGTATTGTAAAGCTTTTGGATAATGGAACACTTGAAACCTACACTTATACATATCACTCCGAGAGTTTCTACAAACAAACATTTAGAAGGGAATAGTGTTCAATGTCAGTCTGAGTGATTTTTAGAAACAAAGTGGAAAAAAATAGTATCGAAGACTGTATTGTAAAAACGAAATTTCATCGCCCACCCTTCGATAAGATCCAGGCTCCGCCTGAATCACTCAGCGTGACAAGCATTATCAACCGAGCCTTCTGTCAGTCTGAGTGATTTTTTGAAACAAAGTGGAAAAAAATAGTATCGAAGACTGCAATGTAAAAACGAAATTTCATCACCCACGCTTCGATACAATTCAGCCTCCGCCTGAATCACTCAGCGTGACAAGTATTATCAACCGAGCCTTCCGTCAGTCTGAGTGATTTTTTGAATCAAAGTGGAAAAAAATAGTATCGAAGACTGCAATGTAAAAACAGAATTTCATCGCCCACGCTTCGATACAATTCAGCCTCCGCCTGAATCACTCAGCGTGACACAAGTCGCAAACCCTGTGCTTCTCTGGAGGAGGTGTCACGCCTAAGCGTGACGGAGGAGGATTCCTAAAACCCCAACCCTTTTATCTTCTCCAAAATAACTTCCGCCATTTTGATATTAGACTCAAAAGACCAACCGGCCACATGCGGACTCAATATTACTTTATCAGATTTTATGAGGTACTCAAATGCCTCTGGCAGTTGCTGGCTAAACATATTTTCGAAGGATGCCTTTTCGTATTCCAATACGTCCAGGCAGGCTCCTTTTACTTTTCCAGCTTCCAATGCTTTAACCAATGCCGTGGTTCGTACCGATTTGCCACGAGCGGTATTAATAAGGTAAAATGGTTTGGCAAAAGCGTGTATAAAGTCATCATTCACCATCCCCGCAGTTTCTGCTGATTGTGGAATATGAAGGCTCAAAATATCTGTCCTATCCTGCAGCTCTGCCAGCGAAACTTCCTCTACACCTGTAGGCGCATAGTTGCTTTTGTACTTATCATACGCAATTACTGTACAACCAAAGCCTTGAAGCTTTTCGGCCATAGCCGAGCCCATATAGCCATAACCTAAAATGCCAACCGTTTTCCCCTGTAATTCAAATCCGCGATTAGCTTCGCGCCTCCACTGCCCGTTGCGCACTTCAGCATCGGCTCTTTTTAGATTGTTAAAAAGCATGAGCAGCATTCCTATCGCATGCTCGCCTACAGCATCACGGTTTCCTTCGGGTGCTTTTATAAGGTGTATGCCTTTAGATTCGGCAAAAGGGATATCTATGTTTTCCATTCCCGCGCCTACACGAGCTATAAATTTCAGATGATGGGCTTTTTCCAAAAAGGCTTTATCTACCGGAAATCGGCTTCGTATTACCAGCCCCTGGTACTGATGCAACTTGTTTGCTATCTCTTCCTTAGAAGATGAATAATCTTCTTCCACCTCCCAGCCCAATTGGCTCAAACCGTTTTGCAACAAAGGATCTACTGTATCTATAAAAATCACTTTCATTATTAAAACCCTAAAAGCATCCTACTAATGATAAAGTATATGAACAAGCCAAGGATATCATTGGTGGTAGTAATAAAGGGCCCTGTAGCCAAAGCAGGATCTATCTTATACTTATTTAAAAATAAGGGAACAAAGGTGCCCACGAGGGCAGCCACTATAATGACTAAAATAAGCGAAGAGGCCACCACCAAAGCCAAATCGGTAGCATAACCCAAAAATAAGCTGGCACCAATAATCACCAAGCCACATATTACACCATTAAGCACTCCTACACCCAGCTCCTTTATCAACCTACTCACGAGGCTACCCATATCCGAATTGCTCGCCAGTCCTTGCACAATAATAGCCGATGATTGCACACCCACATTACCACCCATAGCGGCAATGAGTGGTATAAAGAAGGCAAGTTTGGGGAGGTTTCCCAGATCCTCTTCGTACACTCCAATAACGGAAGCAGCTGCCAATCCACCAAAGAGACCTATCAAAAGCCAGGGCAAGCGCGCACGCGTTGTAGTCCAAATGGAGTCATCGCTTTCTACATCCTCTACCAGCCCTGATGCTAAGTTGTAGTCTTCTTTGGCTTCTTCGCGCATAAAATCTACTACATCATCAATGGTTATACGACCTACCAACTGCCCCATTCCATTTACCACGGGCATGGCTACTAGGTCATACTTATCCATTATTCGAGCCGCATCTTCACCACTTTGTGTGGCTTCTACAAAATGTACTTGTTGTGAATATACCTCCGCAATGGGTGTTTTGGTAGAGGTGGTCAAAAGCTTTTTTAGCGAAAGCGTACCGAGCAACCTATTTTCATCGTCTACCACATATACCGAGTGTACGTGCTCTATCTCCTCGGCCTGCCTGCGCATTTCTTTTACGCATTGCATCACACGCCAATTTTGGTTTACTTTAACAAGCTCCGCTCCCATTAGGGCCCCGGCAGTATTATCAGGATACACCAATAGATTGGCAATATCTTGCGCCTGCTCACGGTCGGTAATACTATCTAATACCTCTCTTCTTTTTGCGTGATCCAACTCATTGATAAGATCTGCGGCATCATCCGAATCTAAGTTTTCTACAAGCTCCTCTGCAATCTCTTTACCCGAGTAATCTTCAAGTATTTTTGAACGCAAATCTTCATCAAGACCTATTAAGGCATCCGCACCTTTTTCTTCGTCTATATGTTCCAGCAAGGCCTTAGCCGAATCCAAAGAAAGCCCATCCAGCACTTCTGCAATATCGGCCGGGTGTAATTCATTTACCTCTTTGGCACTTTTTTCAAAACTCCCGGTTTCAATAGCGGCCTCCAATTGGTTTATGAATTCCTGATTTACTTCTTGGTTCATAGCTCCTTTAGGCTTTTTGTAATAGTTATAAAATCCTCTAATGATAGTTGCTCCGCACGCTTGTCCATCATGGGCCAAGACTTTACTTCATCACTCAATGGGATTGATTTTAATGCATTCCTCAATGTTTTTCTTCGCTGGTTAAAAGCGGTTTTAACTACCATCTTTAAATCTCGCTCCTGGCAGCCTATTTCCATATTCTCTTTTCGCCTTAGCCTGATTACTCCTGAGCGTACCTTAGGGGGCGGAATAAACTCTTCGGGCTCTACAGTAAACAAATATTCGCTATCGTAGTAGGCGGCTGTTAGCACACTGATTATCCCATAAGTTTTAGAACCTGGAGGTGCCACTATACGTTCGGCTACTTCTTTTTGAAACATACCTACTAATTCAGGAATTGACTCCTTATTCTCCAGCATTTTAAAAATTATCTGACTACTTATATTGTACGGAAAATTGCCTACCAATGCAAACTGTTCTTTAAATCTATCCTGAAGTGGTAGCTTCAAAAAATCAGCTTCTATAATATGGTCAAACCTAAGGTTGAAATGATTGTGTAAGTATTCCACTGACTCGCTGTCTAATTCTACTACGTGCAATTCTTGCTTTCTATTTTGCAAAAATTTGGTAAGCACCCCCATCCCTGGCCCCACCTCCACGATCATATCATAGCCCTTGCCAGTAAGGCCATCAGAAATGTTAGACGCTATCATTTCGTTCTTCAAAAAATGCTGCCCGAGGTGTTTTTTGGGTTTTACCATGCTTTGCCTGTATAAGGCTTCAAAGTAAGGGATTTTGAGTTGAACGCAATCTATCTTTTTGCTCGAATAATTCTATCGTAAGTGCGTTTCTACATATTGCTTATAAAGCTAGCTTTGATGAAAATCTTAAATATATTTGCCGTTTAATGAAGCTCCTTTACCCACAATTTCTTTGGGCACTTACAGCACTCGCTATCCCGCTGCTGATTCACCTTTTCAATTTTAGGAGATACACCACCATTTACTTTAGTAGCAATAGATTTTTGCAACAAGCTGTAAAAGATTCTAAATCTATCAACCGCCTGCGCCAATTGCTAATTATGGCTACCAGAATGTTGGCCTTGGCTATGCTGGTAATTGCCTTTGCTCAGCCTTATTGGCCAACCAATGCCGATGGCAAAGCAGCCAATGAATACAGCAGTATTTATATTGATAATTCACCTAGTATGCTGGCGGTAGTAAATCAAACCGACTTACTAACTAAGGCGCGTACACAAGCTGTAGAAATCATTAAAAGCTTGCCCGAACAACAAAAAATTCAGGTGCTCACCAATGACTTTGCTGGAAGGCAATTAAACTATTATTCGAAGCTAGAGGCCATAGAAATGATAGATGAGATAAAGCCCTCCTACGCGTTTCGATCTAATAAAGCCATCTCTGAAAAGATCATTCAAGCGCAAGAAAAATTGCCCAACCCCAATATTGATGTTTATTGGTTATCTGATTTTCAGCGGGCGGCTTTTGCCGAAAACTTGTCGGCCCCCGATAGTTGGACCCAAACCATAGTACCGATAAGGGCTGAGCAAGAAGTAAGCAACTTGGCTATAGACAGCGTATGGTTTGATAGGCCGGTTCTCCAACCTGGTTTTGACCAAGAATTGAACATACAGTTGAGTAATTCTGGCGATAGCGAAAACAGACGTGTGGCTATTTCATTAACACTGGATGGACAGTTGCAGGGTGCTAAAGAAATTGAGGTGAACTCAGGTACCAAAACTACCACCCAATTTACCATAAGGGTAAGTGATGTAAAGGCCTACCAAGGCGAGGTAAGTATTAAAGCCGGGACTCCATCTTTTGACAACACCTTTTACTTTGGCTTCAATGTTTCAGAGCCTTTTCAGATTTTGCTAACGGGAAATAATGAAAACCTGGCCAAGTTTAAAAAGCTTTTTAAGGACAGTATTTTTAAGCTGAATTACAGCCCATTATTAGGCTTAGATTATCAATCTCTGAAAAATTATGATCTAATCATACTGAATGCGGCTGAAGAAGTGCCTAGTGGGCTTGCACTGGCAATAAGCGAAAATCTGAAAGCTGGAAAAAATGCCGTTATCATTCCATCATCGCTGTCGGCTGATGGGGTAAATACAGTGCTCACCGCTGCTGGTTTCAGAACCTTGGGAACTAAAAGTGGCGAGGCCCGGGTTTTTAAAATTTCTTGGCAGGACAGTCATTATAAAGGCGTTTTCAATAACAGACCCAAAACAGCCTTGCTACCGCAGGTAGAAGAATACTATCACTACAGCAAAACCCAGGGATACCCCCTTTTGAGTTTTGAAAATGGAGAGCCTTTTGTGAGTAGATTGACACATGGGGCAGGACAATTAATACTTGTTACTTCTGATTTGCAGAAAAATAATTTTGACCAGCATCCACTTTTTGTACCTACCCTGCTGAATGCCGCACTTTACAGCAGGCCTTCAGCAGAATTGTACACCTTAGCCGGAAAGCCTAATGGCCCTAAGTATGCCTCTGTGCCCAACTCTGACAGCCCGCTAAGGCTAAACGTAAATGACGAAGAAATCATTCCACGTCAAAGAAATGTGCAGAATAAAATAGAGCTTTATGATTTGGCTTCGGAAATACCACCCGGAGTGTATGAAGTAGAGAATAACCAAACACTAATGGGTTACTTAGGGGTAAATCCACCACCTGCAGAAAGCGAATGGCATTTTTTGACAGATGCAGAAATAGCCTCTAATTTGGGTACAGGAGAAGATGCAATTTTAAATGCAGACGACAACCAACTAGCTTATATTGTGGGAAGAGCGTACAAAGGCAGCTCGCTATGGCAATGGTTTGTAGCCTCTACGCTCTTGTTTTTGTTTATTGAAATGATGCTTATAAAAATCTGGAAATAGTAATTATGGCGGCTGAAAAAATTCTAATAAAGAAAGCTAAGATTATCGATCCCAACTCTCCTTTTAATGGGAAGAAAATGGACATCTTAATTGAGAATGATGTAGTAAAGGCCATTGAAAAAGATATTCCTACCAATAAAGGTATAATCGAATTAAGTCATAAAAACTTACATATCAGTCCCGGATGGTTTGATTTACGTGCCAACTTTTGCGACCCCGGACATGAGGAACGAGAGGATATTGAAAGTGGAATTTATGCTGCTATTTATGGCGGATTTACAGGAGTAGGAATTAGTCCTGAGACTAATCCTGTGATAGATAACAAAGCCTCAATTGAATACATATACCAGCGTAGTGCTGATCAACCCGTAAGCCTGTATCCATACGGTAGTCTTACAAAAGGGCTGGAAAGTGAAGAGCTCAGCGAAATGTATGATATGTACGAAGCCGGGGCGGTAGGTTTCAGCAATGGCAAGAAATCTATCTCAAACGCTGCGCTGATGAATCTAGCCTTGCTTTACTGTAAAGACTTTGCGCCTCCCATTCACAGCTTTTCTTTAGATGAATCTTTGGCTCGCAAAGGCCAAATGCACGAGGGAGAAACCAGTACTTATTTAGGCTTAAAAGGCATTCCTGCCTTGGCAGAAGAAGTACGACTTTTAAGAGATTTACACTTGGCCGAATATGCGGAGTGCGGTATTCATTTCATGGCAATCTCATCAGCATCAGGCGTAAAACTATTGCGTAATGCCAAAAGAACCAATCAGAACTTTACAGCTGATGTGGCGGTGGCTAATTTGATTTTAGAAGACATAGAATTAGAACAGTACGACACCCGATATAAAGTACAGCCTCCCTTGCGTGGCGCGGCTGATCGAAAGTCTTTGATAAAAGCTTTGAAGGATAATGTGATTCAAGTGATTACGAGTGATCATACGCCTATTGATATTGAAAACAAGAAGTGTGAGTTTGACCAAGCCGAGTTTGGGATGATTGGCCTTGAGTCGATGTTTGGATGCTTAGGAGCTTTAGTGGAAAACGGTTTATCCTTAGAAGAAATCATTACCAAAATATCTATTAACCCTAGAAAGGTGTTACACCTTGAAACTCCAAGTGTAGCAGTAAACAGTTGGGCTGAATTCACTCTTTTTGATCCGAACGAAGAATGGACATTCCAAAAAGATAACATCCAAAGTAAATCGGCCAATAGCCCTTTTATTGGTAAAAAAATGAAGGGTAAAGCTCTTGGTATTATCAATAATGGCATCGTAGTGTGGATGCCCGAAGAACGATAGATGAAAATTGGCTACGAGGCAAAGCGCGTATTTCATAATGCCAGTGGTTTGGGTAATTATGCCCGAAACCTGCTAAGAGCATTGGCCACTGCCTATCCTCACAATCAATACTATTTATACAATCCTAGTAAAGGTGAAATTCCTTTTGGTGATAAACTTCAAAGTGTTTCAGAAGTTTTACCTAAGCGCAATGGCTCCCTGTATTCTAAATTATGGAGGCAAAGCCTGGTTTCTAATGATGCTCAAAAAAATGGCGTTCAGGTATTTCATGGTTTAGCCCAAGAACTACCTACGGGATTAAAAAAGCATGGAATAAAGTCAGTACTCACCGTACACGATCTCATTTTTATGCGTCATCCGGAATTGTACAGTTTTATAGATAAAAGGATTTATACGCAAAAGTTGAAATCGGCATGCCAGCGAGCAGATGCTATAGTAGCTATAAGCGAGCAAACCAAAGAAGACTTAGCAAAATTTCTTAATATCCAAGAAGAAAAGGTTCAAGTAATATATCAAGGCGCAGACCCTCTGTTTACTGCAGATGAACCGAAGGAGGATAGAGAGGCCATTAAACAAAAGTTGGGCTTACCACCTCGGTTTGCCCTGTTTGTTGGCACTTTAGAAAAACGAAAAGGCGTTGAAAAAATACTTGAGGCACAGCTTATTACTAAGTTGCCTGTGGTATACATTGGCCGCCATACTGATTATTGGAAAAAGCTAGTAGGCGAAAAAAGATTTGATTCCATCAGAAGCTTAATCTACTCGCCCACAGTAAAGGCAAACGAAGATTTAGCGAAAGTTTATCGGGCTGCCGAGCTATTTATTTACCCCTCTATTTTCGAAGGGTTTGGCATTCCTGTTTTGGAAGCATTGCTGAGCAAAGTACCAGTGATAACCTCAAATATAAGTAGCTTACCCGAAGCTGCTGGACCAGCTTCGGCTCTGGTAGATCCTCACGATGCTGACGAATTGGCTTTTAAGTTTCAGCAAATTTGGGACTCGGAAAACATGCGCCAAAAAATGGTGGATAGTAGCGCTCAACATTTAGAGCAATTTTCAGATAAAGTCATTGCCGAAAAATGGAATGAATTATATCAATCACTAATAGATTAAAGAATCAGAAGTTGTCCTTTTGTTTTTGTAAAACTCCTTGATGTTTACATTTTTTGAATCTATTAAGTTTGGCGAAGGTGTATAGGTAGCCTACTTTTGCCGCCACAACCAGTAGCATGATTCAGATAGCATTTATTATTCTTACCACAGCAGTAATGCTGCTCATTCTTCTTCTTTTGCTTATCAAATCTGGGTATCAATTACAGTATTTACGCTTAACTAAAAAGCAAAAACCCGGATCAGTCTGGGATTTTGTAAAGTTTAAATTTTCGGATGTAAAAGCCCGTAAGCAAAGAGTGGAGGCCTTCCTTCTTTTTCCCATGTTTTACGCCATTATTTTGGACGATAAACAGCAAGACCGATTGGAGCTCAAGCGAAGGGTAAAGTACATTCATATTGCTATCTATGGGATGTTCATTGTACTAATTGTGATGGGCATTTTTTCAGAAAAAATATTCCCAAGCAATTCCTAATTTATCGATTTGAAAGAATTTGTTTCTCATAAAGTATTTAAGGTAATTGCGGAAGCATCGGATGAACTAGGGCTGGAAACCTATGTAGTAGGGGGCTATGTGCGCGATAGTCTATTAAAAAGAGAAGGTTCTAAAGATTTGGATTTTGTAACAGTAGGAAGCGGCATTGCATTAGCCAAAAAGGTTGTAAAACTATTAGGGAGGAGTAAGATCGCTGTATTTAAAAATTTTGGCACCGCTCAGGTCAAGTTTGAAGATTTGGAGCTAGAGTTTGTGGGAGCACGAAAGGAATCTTATCAGCGCGATAGCCGAAAGCCCATAGTAGAAGACGGCACTTTAGAAGACGACCAAAAGCGTAGAGATTTTACCATAAATGCCATGGCCATTAGCCTAAACAAAAACAATTTTGGCGAACTAATTGACCCTTTTGATGGTGTTGAGGATTTAAAAAACAGAATTATAAGGACTCCCCTGGAGCCAAGCATCACCTACTCAGATGACCCTTTGCGAATGATGCGGGCCATTCGTTTTTCGTGTCAGCTCAATTTTGAAATTGAAGCCAATAGCCTAGAGGCCATTCAAAAAACCAAGCAGCGCATAGAGATTATTAGCAAGGAAAGAGTGAGTGATGAATTGCATAAAATTATGCTATCACCCAAGCCTTCTATTGGCTTACGACTGTTTCAAGAAACTGGGCTAATGGATTATTTTCTTCCCGAAATAATTGCCCTGAAAGGTGTAGAAGAAGTAGATGGCCAATTGCATAAGGATAACTTTTATCACACATTACAAGTGGTAGATAATATTGCTGAAACCACTGATAACCTATGGCTTAGGTACGCGGCTTTGTTTCATGATATAGGTAAACCTGTTACTAAAAAGTTTATCAAAGGAACTGGCTGGACTTTTCATTCGCATGAATTTGTAGGAGCCAAAATGGTGTACAAGATCTTTAAGCGAATGAAGATGCCATTGAGCGATAAGCTTAAATATGTGCAAAAAATTGTACGATTGAGCAGCCGGCCAATAGCCATAACCGAAGATACTGCCACAGACAGCGCGGCTCGCAGATTACTGTTTGATGCTGGAGATGATATTAATGATTTGATGCTATTGTGCGAAGCCGACATCACTACTCAAAACCTTAAAAAGAAAAAAGGATTTTTGAAGAACTTCCAATTGGTACGTGCCCGATTAAAGGAAGTGGAAAACTCAGATCACATTCGTAATTTTCAGCCACCTGTAGGAGGCGAAGAAATAATAGAAACATTTAACTTGAGGCCTGGCCCCGAAATTGGAAAAATAAAGGAGGCTATCAAAGAGGCTATATTGGATGGAACCATCAAAAATGACCGCGATGAAGCGTGGAAGTTTATGATACAATTGGGATCGGAAATGGGATTAACTGTAAAATCTTAGAACAAGATGAAAAGCATTTATATTATTCGTGCCATACTGGATACTACCGAGGATGTAGTGCGTGATGTAGCTATCTACAGCGATTCTAATTTATTTGACTTACATCATCTATTGGTAGAAGCTTTCCAACTTGATAAAGGGGAAATGTCGTCCTTTTTTAAAAGCAATAAGGAATGG
>JAUICR010000288.1 GCA_030427785.1 Bacteroidia bacterium
CTTATTAATCAAAAAAAAGAAAAAAACATGGGTGTTTTAGTTGGAAAACCGGCTCCACAGTTTACAGCATCAGCTGTTATCAATGGAGAAGAAATTGTAAATGACTTTAGTCTTGAGCAGTATGCTGGCAAGAAGCATGTAATTCTGTTCTTTTATCCAAAGGACTTCACATTTGTATGTCCTACTGAGCTTCACGCTTTTCAATCTAAGCTTGCAGAGTTTGAAGCATTAGGAGTAGCGGTAGTTGCCGTATCTACTGATACTGAGCAGTCGCACTTGGGATGGTTACAATTGAGCAAAGACAAAGGTGGTATACAAGGTGTTACGTACCCAATAGTAGCAGATACTAACAAAACTATTTCTGCCAATTACGATGTGCTAGCTGGTAGCTATTATTATGACGAAAACGAAGAACTTTGCGCTGAGGGCGAAATGATCGCTTATCGTGGTTTGTTCCTTATTGATAAAGACCAGATTGTACGTCATCAATTAGTAAATGACCTTCCATTAGGTCGTAATGTGGACGAAGCTTTACGTATAGTAAAGGCTTTACAGTTTGTAGAAGAAAAAGGTGAAGTATGTCCTGCTAACTGGGATGAAGGTAAAAGTGGAATGAACGCAACTCATGATGGAGTAGCCGCTTACTTGAGCCAAAACTAAACTTTAGAAGTTTTATAGTTTAAAGCCCCAACTCTCTTAAAGGTTGGGGCTTTTCTATTTTAGTTTGTAGCATTTCGGCCATTAAACTCGGTTCGATTAGCGGCCGGGCTATCTAGCCAGTCAAAATCCGATTTCGTAATATTTAAGTGGTTTAGACCTCGGTTTACATTACTTAAAATCATTACTTCTTGCTTAGATATCATTTTAGTTTCAAAAATCATTGCCAATGCTGTTTCAAAAGGCTCGCTTACTAAAATGACAATTTTTCCACTTGTAGCCATTTCATTTCCTAATAGGAATTCTGATAGTTCAGAAATCTCAGCCGGACTTAATTGCATTTCTGCATTTCGTAAGTCAATAAATGTTTTATAAATCGGATTGTATTTGGGGTCATTCCAAAGCTTATTGATAATATTTTCTTTAAGACTATCGAAATCTACAGTCCCTTCAATCCTTTCTAAGATTAAGCTTTTCTCAGGTATGATATGGAAAGTAAATATCATTTTGATTGGTCTTGGTTTCTCGAAGTTAATGTTTTTCAGACAATTAACTCTCAGGTTCAAACCATATAATTGTTGTTGTGGCCAATTATTTAATTAATTCTCTACTTTGATATTGAGTGAGATTTAAGATTTCTCTTCCCTCTTCAAACTGAACAAATGATTGTTTGATTTCTTTATTGGGCCATCTTACTGTAATGCTTTTTTCCAGAATATTATAAATGGAAGTATAAAGCGTTACAAAAGATTTATTGGAAGTATTGTGGTATAAGGGCAGGCTAAAGAAGCGCTTTATTACGTCCTCCTTATTAAGATATGGATTAAGAAGGATTTCATCTAAGTATTGTTTTCGTTCTATAGTACCTGTAAGGGCGGCATACTCTGTCCATTCTATTATTTCCTGATGATTGGTGGCTACCCATGAGTCTGCTTGCACAGGTGGCCTATCGGGCGATAGAAACAATGTAAAGTAGTTCCCCATCTTGTCTACCATAGTTACATTATAGGCCATGTGTACCGGTATTTTGGCAAAAGCCATACGTGCTTCTAAGGCAGTAGAGCAAGTTTCTAATACATATCTGATGATTAGCGGAATGCCGAATCCTATTCCGGTAATTTTTCTTCCTCCAAAAGTGAGTGATACTACTAATCCGTCACCATTAATACCGTCTAATAATCCCCAATTGCAATCAGAAATACCAATAACGGGTTTTAGCCAATTGGTTTTTAGTAATACACCTTCAAAAAATCGTGGGTCGTATTCGTAATTTCTAATAAGGCCATAGGGAGGTTTGGTCCAAGCTAGTTGGGTACAACCACTCATAAATGGGGGAGGGTTGTATAAGGTAAGAAAACGAGATTGTAAATCTTGTCCGCCACTGATAGTAGTCAATTCTTGATACAAAGGCCAAAGCTCTGGCATGTATTCCTTGAGTTTTTCACTCGCAGTCAAATACCCAGGTCTTCTTAAAAGGCCTTCTTGGGTGTACCATTTTTTATAATAAGGCCAAGATTTCTCAAAGAGTGCAAGCCATTTTTTTCCTGGCTTAGGCTCTTCAACGCTTTTGAGCGATAACAGCATGTTACATCATTTTAAAGCCTCCTATTTCGGCAACTTTTTCTTGCACAAACTGTTCGTTACCTGGCAATTTCGATTTGTACAAAGATTTGATCGCATTGATCCATTGTCTACCACGGTCTTTTAATTTAAAATCGTCAGTCATCAATCTACCTCGCATTACCAAAATTCCCATGTCGGCCCCTTCATATAAGTAATCGCCAACACGTGTAATACGTAAAAAGAAGGCTTCATTTTCGCTTTCAACGGCTCTACGGTGGGTATCCATCCTGTCAAAATGGATACATCCATCAGCATCCATGGAGTAAATACCTGAGCGAGGAGCTTGTGTTACATACTCTACTGAGTCATCTGTGTACTTGATGATAAGTTGTCCCCACGAATCTACGTTTACACTATCAAACCAGCGTCTGTTCAATTCATCTACATCCAGCTCGTACGGCTGGTCCATGTACTCTAATAGGTGGAAAATAAATAATGGAGCATCTGCTAATGCAAAAAGCGCATGATTGGTAATGGAACTCGCCCCTGTAACTCGTGGGTTCAATTCGCCCAAGTATATTTCATCAGTTCCTTCTTCTATTAAGAAATCTAATTCGAAATATCCTTTGTAGCCTTCCTTACGCAATTGATTACCAAAAAGCTGCGTGTATTTATGAGCCTTTTCTCTTAAAGTAGGTGTAAAGGCATTAGGATAAATTTCATTTCCGCACCAGCCACCTTTGTAGGGAGTAAGCTCCTTAAAGCCCACCAACTCGGTCATTAGTGGTGCCACTATGGTTCCATGCTGCGTTACACAAGCTTCTATAGCAGATCCATAACAGTTGATGCGTTTCATCACCTTCACCTCCGATTCTGCCTCTATTTCTGCAGCGTGCTTGCTGTATTCCTCTTCGTTAGAAATAAAGAATGTGGTGTGGCCTGAGTCTCCAAAGGGAGTTTGTATTACTAAGTCGGTACCCAAATGTGCAGATATTTCACTTAGATGTTGGTAGCTACTTACTTTGTGAAGAATATTTGGAACACAAGGTACACCTGCTTTTTCGGCTATTCTATTGGTGTTTACCTTATTGTCCATCGAGATTCGCATTTCAGCTGATGGAAAG
>JAUICR010000042.1 GCA_030427785.1 Bacteroidia bacterium
ATTCAATTATTAAAAAATCAGTATTCATTGTGATGCTAGCATTGCTAGGCACGATGACGACAAATGCACAAAAAGTAGGAAACTTAGTTTTTCTCAAAGGACAATACCTAGAAGTAGGCGTAGCCGAATGTGGAGTGTTTGGTAATTTAGATAGCTCAATCATTCCCCCGGGGTATCATGCCCGATCAGAAAATGAAGGTCTTGGTTTTGTTGCAGATCCCGATCAAGATGGATTCAATGTAGGAACCCCAGATTATTGTGGAGACTATTTTACGCCAGGAACACCTGTTGAAGGCTGGTTTGTAGAATTTAACGGCACTAGTTATGGAAATAACTGGAGCGATTGTAGTAGTAGGAATGATATCGCTGCAGATGTTTCTAAAACTACTTATACCAATACTGTAAACAATGTTTCAGCAACCTGGGAAGGAAATGTGAGTGGATTAAACGTAAAAAAGACAACTTCGTTTCCAAAAAATGGGCTGTATTTCGTAACACATGTTACACTTACAAATAACTCCCCAAGCACGATGACGAATGTATATTATATGAGGAATGTGGATCCAGATAATGAGCAACCCATAACCGGAGATTATACTACCGACAATACAATTGTAAATCAACCAACTGCTGTAGATTCTTCGGCCTTGGTTGAAGCTGTTGGGTTAGTTCATGGGTGTTATATAGGCCTCGGTACTTTGGATAAAAGAGCTCGAGTAAGCCACGGAGGTTTTAACAATACAGATGCGTCTGACGTTTATAACGGTATTGGGTACAATACAGGAATAGGGGCAAATAAAGTTGCAGATGAAGCTATTTCATTAGCTTTTTATCTTGGAAACTTATTACCCAATCAGTCCGTTTCCTTTGCCTATGCTTACGTTTTGGAGGCTTCTCAATTGGGTGTAGCATTTGGAGCTATCGTAAATCCACCTCAGTTTTTGGTAGGTGGAGTAAATGTTACTGGTACAGATACTGCTGAAATTTGCCCTGGCGAGCCTGTAGATATTGAGATTACCAACGGTAATGCCTATACATGGACTTGGGCTCCAGGTACTGACTTAAGTAGTACTACTGGTACATTGGTTACTGCTAATTTAACAGCAGCTCAAAGAACGTATACTATTACTGGTATTTCTGCTACTGATACTGTAGTAAAAGTTATAACACTTAAAGCAGTAGGAATCCCAACATTATCGGCAGCCAATCTTATTAAATCGATTGGTGATGCTCCATTTGTACTAAACCATGCTACACCAGGAGGTGGAACCTACAGTGGTCCTGGGGTAAGTGCCGGTAACATGTTTAGCCCTGCAGTAGCTGGATTAGGTACACACGCCATAGAGTATAAGTATACTGTAGGGGCGGGTTGTACAGACTCTATTACTTTTAATATCACAGTTAATTCAGGATCTGATAGTTGCGATTTAGCCTGCCCTTCGGATGCTAGTTGGAGTTTAAGTTCAGTAGTAACACCAACAAACCTAAGTGGTATGTGGTCAGGGGTAGCCGGTGTGCTGCCAGCTGCAGCAACTTTTACTTTGCCGGTTCAAGTGGGGCAACCATTCCCATGGAATCATATCGGTCAGGTAGGAAGTGCGGATCCTATTAAGAGTGGAGCACATATTACCTATTACAGAAAAACATTCAATCTTACTACCACTTCTGGAATTGAAGCAAGATTGAGATTGAATGTAGACGACCAAGCTGAAATTTATGTGAACGGAACATTATTAGCCCGTATAGATGCATTCGGACCAGCTAATCGTAAAAATCCACATCACGATGTGAGACTTTACGGTGTAGGTTTAGCTGATAATGGATACTCAGGGGGAGACTCTTATGACTACGTAAGTGGGATGGATATTTCCACTGTGTTCCAAGTTGGAGCTAATGACGTTATTGTGGTGGTAAGAAACCTTGGTAAATCTAATGCTAAAGGTGGTTTTGCATTCCAGATGGACCTAAGCGGATGTAGTGCAATTCCAAAATCTGCAGAGGCAACAGTTTCTATAGTAGCAGAAGCTCCGAGTCTAAAAGTTTACCCAAATCCAAACAATGGTCAATTCACGGTAGAGTTTGATTCATTTGATACGGAGAAGGAAATTAACTTGACGATAGCGGATCTTAAAGGACAGCAAATCAGAAAAGTGAATGTTATGGATTCTGGTCAAATGAACTTGGATATTTCAACTTTACCTTCTGGAGTTTATTTACTAAAAGTAAGTCAAGGAGATATTCAGTATTCTGAAAAGATTATCAAATATTAATAAAACCTAAATAAGCATTTTGCTTTAGAACCCCGATCAGAAATGGTCGGGGTTTTTATTTAGATACATTTCACTTATCCACTGCCTTTATTAATGCATTGCTAAAAGGCTTTATGATTGGGATTGTAGTCTATAGTTTGTGAAAAACGGACTTGGGTTTTTACCTTAATCCTACTATATATTATTTACAGGTTTGTTAATGCTTCTAAAAAACAGGAAGATTCACCAGAGAGTTAGTTTCATTTCCCCTCCAACACCTTCACATCTTCCATCAGCTGTGTAATAGAAGCTTTATTTAGCCCATTGTATATCCCACGGATGTGACGGTTTTGGTCTACTAGTATAATGTTTTCGGTATGGAGAAAGTCGTCATTGGTTTTTTCCAGACCTAGGTCTTCTTCCACGAAATAGCTATTGCGGCCCAGGCTGTAAATTTCATCTCTATCTCCCGTAACGAGGTGCCACTTACCGCTCACTATTTCTTTTGTGATGGCGTAATCTTTTAGCACGGCCACGGAGTCATACTCTGGTGTAACCGAATAGGAGAGGAGCAACACTTGGTCATCCTCTATAAAGGCCTCTTGGATCAAGGCCATGTTGCTGGTCATTTTTGGGCAAATGCCCGGGCAAGAGGTAAAAAAGAAGTTGGTGATATAAATTTTCCCTTTCATAGTTTTTTCCGAAATGGTATCGCCATTTTGGTTTATCAGGCTAAAAGCCGGTATACGGTGGAAGTTAGTAAGTTCGGGGCTATCTGCAGCCAACCAATGGGGCGTAAAGGTGGCTTCCTCGTAATAGGGGAGGTTTGCCAGTTTGTTTTCGGCTTTCTGGGTGGGGTTGCAACTACTCACCAAGGCAAACACCATTAATATATAAAGGGTTTTACTCATTGTACTGTACTTCTTCATCGCTAAGTTCAAAACAAAGGTTGGAGCGTTTTAATCCAAAAATTCTATTGTCTCGGGCTTCGTAGTTGGAATATATCTTTCCGTTTTCGCGCCAGGCCTTTTGCATGCCTTCTTCTTTTCCATAAGTATAGTTAAGCTCCTTAAACATTGCGCCACTCTTATACCACTGGGTTTGAGTGCCGTGTACCAGGCCTTCTTCAAAATGCGATTGGCTGCGCAACTGGCCATTGCTCCACCACGATTTTGTACTACCATGTTGCTTCCCCAAATAATAGTGCGATTGATAACTCAGGGCACCAATGGGAAACCACTTTAGGTATACTCCGTGCTTTTTACCATCTAAATAATCAGTAGAAGTGGCCGAACTTCCATTAGCGAAACTGGAAGTAGAGGTACCCGTAAAGGGCTTGTTTTTAAAGTAAACAAGCCCTTCTGTAGGTATTAATTGTAAAGAATCAACATGGACACTAATTCCGATAGGATTAGTCTCCGCGCCAGTACTAGTATGCTCCACATCTTTTTGCTGACAAGCAAGACAAGTAATAATGAATAGTGCCGCTGCTATGCTCTTATTGTATCCCATTTGGTGTTCCCTGATAATCTCCTGGAAACAGGATGTAATAGGAGTTTAGGTACAATTCATTTTTGATGTGATAGTGATACTCACCTTCAGCAGAGTGCTGTGTGGTGCTGGTATGGCCACCGGATGCATCCAAATCGGTAGGATAGGTGCCGGTAGAGTTACATTTTCTACCATATAGGAAAAATCCATCTGAAATAATTCCGATCAGCTTTTCGTCATCCGTACTCCAGGCGTGGGGCTCGAGGTGGTAGTGATAACTTTGTGGGCCCGTGTGTGCTCCTGTATAATCAAGGCTTCCAGCTGCATTATCTAGCGGTACATTAGGACCTTCTTCGTCATTGTAAATTACAGAACCACTTACGGCCATACCTATAGCACCCAAACCCGTAGCGCTAGTGGAACTTGCCTTGGTGGGGTTTTTAGGAACGCGCAAGGTGTACGAGCCACTGAAGTCATCAATGTTTCCTGGAGCCATTTCGGAATAAGAGGTAAGCGTGGGTTCAACAAAAAGTGCGTGATTTGTAGCTGCTGCTGGAGTAGTTAGTGTTCCGCCCATAGGGCCCGTAGAGGTTCTGGCGGTGGTATTACTCCAATAAGGCGAGGTATGGTTTGGCAAGCCATTCGTCTCAATCACTACTTCTGAGCCATCCATGTAGATGGTAAAATTATTTTCGTCAAATTCAGCAAATGCTGCATGAAGACCATTGCTAACAGCTTTATCTATGGTATCCTCACTTTTGTCGTTACAAGCGCTTAATCCAATTGCGGCTACAAGGCCAAAGGCCCAAAACAGGTGTATGCTTTTCATAAAATTTCTATAAAGTATTTGTTCAGTTAGACAAGCTATCTCTTCAAATCCTTCGGTGGGCGAGAAGGTTTTTTTGCATCTAGCATTACTCTACCAATGGCCTTTTGTACAAATTTTTCAAATTGAGGAAGTTGAGATTCTGTTAGCAGAGATTTTACTTGCAAAAAGTGAAGGTAGGTAAGCTTTAGTTTTTGAGCTTCCAGCTTCTGATTTTCAGTATCCAGCTGTTGTCGCTCGGTTTCCTTATCAGGATTGGCAATCCCATCAAAATAAGAACGCACCAGCTCTTTTTGAATTTGTTCTAGCTTCCTCATCTCCTGGTGATGCCCTTGCGCGAGCTTCAAAAATTCAGCTTGCTGATCTTCGTTTAAGTTTAAAATTGTAATCGCCTCGTTCTTAAAAGGTTGATTACTGCTGACTTTATGTGCTGACCTGTGTCCTCCGGGTTTGCCTATTAGCAAAAAAGCTACTAAAGCAAGGTTGAGCACAACGAGTACTACAAACCCGATTTTGAAAAATTGCAACTGTTTCATTATTCGTAAAGATTATAACTGCTTATTAGTGGGTAGGAGCTATCAGTATTAGATTGTTCCACCTGGCTACTGCTTCTCTGCGTGTATTCATATACGCCATAAAGGTTTATGCTTAGCACAACCACTGCGGCTGCTACAGCGGTTCTTATCCAATACAGCGGAATTACCTTGGTTTCGGGAGCAAATAGGTGTTTTTCAATATTCTCAAACAACTTTTCGTCAGGCTGAGCTCGCTGCATTCCTTCGAGGCTATTGAAAACCTCGTCCATCCATTGTTCCTTTTCTGTGCTCATTTTTTAGGTTCTTAACTTTTAGACAATGATTATTTAGATTTCCTTCGTTCGGGATATACTTTTTCCAATTTTTCTCGCAAATTCGTTTTGGCACGCATCAATAGCGACTCAGTGGCCTTTAAAGAAATGTCCATAATGTCTGCCACCTCCTGTCTTGGTAGCTCTTCTACATAACTAAGTATAAAAGCTGTTTTTTGATTAGGGGCCAGTGTATCTATTACTTTAAAAAGGAGCGATGCATTTTCTTTATTTTCTAACTGAATTCCCGGATGGTCAAAAGAGTGTGAATCCATCTTTTGTGGATTAAACTCTTCGGAGGCCGACCGTTTTCGTTTATCAATAAAATTGAGAGACCTATTTACAGTAATCCTGTAAATCCAGGTGCTCACTGTAGATTTTCCTTCAAACTGTGAAGCCTTGCGAAAAATAGTAGTGAAAACGTCTTGTGTTATTTCTTCAGCATCCTGAACGCTTTGCACATAACTGATGGCGGTGTTGTACACCTTAGCGCTGTACAGCGCATACAGTTTTCTAAAGGCCTTTTGATTGCCTTCAGATATGTGTTGTAATATGAGTGCGTGTTCCTCCAAATAAAAGTAGAGTCCTTCGAAATATTGAAATTTACATGAGCGCTCCACCCGAGGGTTTCATGGGCTCAGGAACATCAGGGTGATTTATGATTTCTTTTAAATCAATTTCTATAACGTTGGAAATAGCGCTTAAAGGCACATCAGTTTTCCAATTTTTGAAGGGGCTGGACATTACCAGACCTAGTACATAAATCTGATAAAAAATCCATCCTATTATTACCGTACCAGGTATAATTAATAATGGGGCGGAGAGCTCCTGAAAAGTATCGATAAACGCAAAGGGAAAAAATAGGATAAATAGGTTGAGAAAGGCCAAAGTGTAATAATCATAGGGTCGTGGTAATGGGGTAGATTTTATGCGTTCTGCCCTACCTTGCAAATCGGTAATTCGCGTAAGCGTATCATCCATTTGGATATAACTAAAGGTATCCATCGTTTCATGTGCATTCAGCTCTTTTATAGCATAACCCTGCATCATGGCTATGTGCGTTACCTTATTGGTTTTGGTCATAATAAATTCAAAGTCCTCAGGGCGAAGGTGAGCAGCTACTTTCTTTTCCCAATCTTCATGGTCATGCTGATCTCGTAGTTGCAGACGTAGCGCATGCACCCAGGCTATTTGTCCTTCTACTATCCTATTACATTTTTCCAGCAGCTCTTTGGGTACATCTTTTGGGTCTACTATGGTTAAGGCTTGTCTTGTAAAAGTTCTACTTTCATTTACTATGCCTCCCCATATTTTGCGTGCTTCCCACCACCGGTCGTAAGCTGATGAATTTCTGAAACCCAAAATGATGGCTAAAGCGGTACCTAGCACACCTACTGCCGGCTTTGGCACTACAATATCATGGTGCTCAAGGATAGAATACGACAACCAGGCTAACAGTGCACAGAATAAACTAAACAAAATGTTTTTCCAGGAATAACGGATGGCAGTGCCCAGCTTAAGGTGCTTTCTGGTTATCATATAAACAAAGGATTAATTGGTTTTGTGAGTGGGTCGAATATAGGAATTATGAAAAAGCAAATTAAATATGTGGAAACTAATTTCTGACATCCATCGTATTTATAAAAGATGTTCAAGCATCAGTTAGTTTTTAGAAAATTGAAATAGTAGCTAGGCTTAGGAGCATTTATAATATTGCTACTAAGTGGCAAAAAAACATGATAAGCTTTTAATAGGGATGAGTAAAACACAGCTAATAAACATAGGTTTATGGATTGCCTTTTTTTCTTTAATATTGAATGAATCTTTTTGAACAAATCAATTTAACTAATTACCTATGCGCCTCAACCTTTTAGCATTTGCGCTTCTTTTATTTTCTTCATGTAGTCTTACCAAGTTGCCTTTGCAACCTGATTTGGCTCAAAACACAAGTACTTATTCGCAAAACCTAAAGGCTACACCCTATGCCAATTATCATGGAGTGCAGATGTCGCCCACTATGGTAAAATTAGAAGGCGAGGGTATGTTTTACACTTTTGAGAAAATAGATTTAACTCCAAGTACCAAATCCATAACAAAGATTAAAAATCGATACATGGCTGATGGTGACGTGTATGTGTATAAAGAAATAGAGTTTAATGAACCCAATATGATACTTATGGGTGGTGCTGATGTAGGCACCGCTTTTTCTACCACCAAACTGCTTTTTATTGTACCATCATCTGACAGTGCCATGTATGCGGTAACGGTAGAAAGTGCTTTTCAGCTTGAGTTTAATGATGCGGCCAAGATTGTAAAGGATATTACTGAAAATGGATTTCCTAAGGGAGTGGTTACCGGTAAAGATGCGCAGCAGGTAGACTTTGTAGGAAGACCACTGGAGCTTGGAAATGTATGTGGATGGTTTGCTCCACACCATATTACCTGCACAGGGTTGGGCGAATTGCGCTGGTCAATGTTTAAAGATGAGGAAGAAGCCAGTATTACCATGCAAGTAAATATTGCAACAGACGAAATATTAGGTGCGGCAGTATTGAGCAAAGATGAATCTGTAATGGTAACCTTTGAAGGGCAAAAAGTAAAAGCCACTAAAATGGTATTTAAGGGCACGGCAGATGCGGGCTCAAACAAAGTGGTGTATTATCTGTATACCACACTTAGAGGTTATCCCATGTTTTGTTCGGTTTCATTTACCGAAGATGAAATAAAAACAAACGGCCTATCACCTTTGGCAGCAAAGGTGATGAGCATTCCATAAACACCGTCAATTTTTCACCTCACTTTCTGAGTTTTAAATTCAAGTTTAATTCCACCGACACTTTGTCACAAAAAGCACCTACGGCATATGTGTTGTAAAAGGGATAGCGATTCCATTTGGATAGCATCCAGTTGTGGAATTCTAATCAGAATTTAAACATAAAATCATTTTTCATGTCTCAAGGAAAGATAAATGTAACAGCGGATAATATTTTCCCAATCATTAAAAAGTTCTTGTATTCGGATCACGAAATATTTTTGCGTGAGCTTATATCAAATGCAGTAGATGCATCTATAAAACTCAAAACTCTTAGCCGACTAGGAGAGTCTAAGGCTGAGCTAGGTGAGCTTCAGATTGAAGTGAAAATTGACAAAGAGGCTAAAACGCTAACCGTTAGCGATAATGGGTTAGGTATGAGTACCGAGGAAATTGAGAAATATATCAATCAATTGGCATTTTCGGGCGCTGAAGAGTTTGTAAAGAAATATGAAGACAAATCAGATGCGGCAGCCATTATTGGTCATTTCGGACTTGGTTTTTATTCCGCCTTTATGGTGGCCAAAAAAGTTGAGATTTTCTCAAAGAGCCATGTAGAAGAAGCACCTGCGGCTCACTGGAGCTGTGAAGGCGACCCCGAGTTTTTGTTGGAAGAAACCGATAAAAAGGAGAGAGGAACCGATATCGTTCTTCATATAGCTGATGATTCTACAGAATTTTTGGAGGAATCAAAAATTAGTGGATTACTTAATAAGTATTGTAAGTTCTTGCCTATTCCTATCAAGTTTGGAACTAAAGAAGTAACCGTGAAGGAGGGTGAAGGTGATGATGCTAAAGAGGTTAAAACTACCGTTGATAATATTATCAATAATCCGGAGCCAGCTTGGACCAAAACTCCAAGTACCCTAGAAGACAAAGATTATAAGGCATTTTATCGTGAACTTTACCCACATAGCTTTGAGGAGCCTTTGTTTCACATCCATCTTAATGTAGATTATCCATTTAATCTAACCGGTGTTTTGTTTTTCCCACGCATCAAGCCAAATATGGATTTGCAGAAAAACAAGATTCAACTGTACCAAAATCAAGTTTACGTAACCGATAATTTAGAAGGAATTGTACCTGATTTCTTAACCCTATTGCATGGTGTTATTGATTCTAAAGACATTCCTCTTAATGTTTCGCGTAGCTACTTACAAAGTGATGGTGCTGTGAAAAAAATCAGCAGCCACATTACCAAAAAAGTGGCAGATAAACTGGAAGAGCTGTTTAAGAAAGATCGCAAAGATTTTGAAAGCAAGTGGGATGATATCAAGATGATAATTGAGTACGGAATGCTTAGCGATGAGAAATTTTATGACCGTGCTCAGAAGTTTGCTTTGTACAAAAATGTAAAGGGCGAATACTTCACCTTTGATGAATACAAGACCAAAACCAAAGATCTACAGACCGATAAAGACGATAAGCATGTGATGCTTTATTCATCAAATGCTGAGTCTCAGCATAGCTTTATAGCTCGTGCCGAAGCTAAAGGTTATGATGTATTGCTTATGGATAGCCCATTAGTGAGCCATCTTTTACAAAGGTTAGAAACCACAAATGAAAAATTGAGTTTTGCACGTGTGGATTCGGATCACATTGATAAGCTAATAAAGAAAGAAGATGACCAGCCGAGTAAATTGACGGCAGAAGAAATAGACAAACTCAAGCCTATAATTGAAGGTACAGTTGAGAAATCAAAATTCATTGTACAGATGGAAAACTTGAGTTCTGATGAAAGTCCATTTATTATCACCGTGCCTGAATTTATGCGAAGAATGAAGGAAATGAGCCTTACTGGTGGCGGAATGATGGGAATGGGAGAAATGCCGGAGATGTACAATTTGGTAGTAAATACCAATAGCGACTTTATGGGTAAAATTCTTAGCGAATCAGACGCTGATAAGCAAAGTGCCTTGATAAAGGAGGGTACTAATTTGGCTCTATTGTCGCAAAACTTGCTACATGGCGAAGCCCTTACCAAGTTTGTAGAGAACGCTTTTAATCGCTTGAACGATAATTAAGCAAATCTCAAGAAAGCGTAAAAGCCCATTTTGATAGTTTCAGAATGGGCTTTTTTTGTGAAAATCACTTTGTCTAATAGGCGGTACATCCTTTGTGCAAATGATTACTTTAGCGTCTTAAAATTTCAACCATGAAAAAAATAGCTCTTATCCTTATCGCTACAGTATTTCTTTCTGCTTGCACTTCGAGTATGGAAGGCAACGGAAATGCGGTAGAACAGGTTCGGGAATCATCTCCGTTTCACAGCATTGATATAGAAGGGAACTATGAAATATTTTTGCACCCTGATACATACAGTTCTGTGAAAATCAAAGCGGATGATAATTTATTGCCACACATTATCACTGAAGTAAAAAGAGGTGTTTTGCACGTGAGCTCAGAGTATAATTTTTCCAATTATGAAAGCCTTGAGCTACATATTCGTGTTAAAGATTTACAGTCTATAGAAATTGGAGGGGCCTGCAACTTGAAGGGCTATGATACATTCGTTTCGGATAAAATAGATATTTCATTAGGTGGAGCCATAGAACTAGCTATGGAAGTGGAGTGTAAGGAACTAGAGGTAGAAATGGGTGGAGCATGCACTGTCAACCTAAAGGGAATTGCCGATAAATTATCTCTTGAAGGTGGTGGGTCGTGCAACTTTTTTGCTGAGAAGCTAATCTCTAAAAAATGTGAAGTGTCCATGGGTGGATCAGGAGAAGTAAGAGTGTACGCTACAGACGAACTTGACATTGAAGTGGCAGGATCAGTAGATGTATATTATGCGGGTAAACCCAAGAAACTCACCCAAGAAACTGCTGGAGCATCTTCGGTAGTAGCACTGTAATTTTTTTTTTGAAAACAAGTCATAAACTTAAAAACAACAACCATGAGCTTAGAGCAAGAAGTATTGCAAAGAGCCCAGGCGTGGACAACTCAATCCTACGACCTACTCACTCGAACAGAAGTACAAAAATTAATAGAAACGGGAGGCGATAGCCTAACAGATGCCTTTTACAAAGACCTCGATTTTGGAACCGGAGGTTTGCGTGGCGTGATGGGCGTAGGGACCAACCGGATTAATAAATATACCATGGGTATGGCCACCCAAGGATTGGCCAATTATTTGGCAAAACAGTTTCCTGATGAACAGGTAAGCGTGGCAATAGCACATGACAGCCGAAACAATTCCAAAGAGTTTACCCGTCAGGTGGCCGAGGTGTTAGCTGCTAATAATATTAAGGTTTACATGTTTGATGACCTTAGGCCTACTCCCGAATTATCCTTTGCAATAAGACACTTGGGTTGTAAAAGTGGTATCGTTATTACAGCCTCGCATAATCCACCCGAGTACAACGGATATAAGGTGTATTGGGATGATGGAGCGCAATTGGTACCTCCTCATGATAAAGGCGTAATAGATGAAGTACGAAAAGTAAAGCCAGAAGATTTAAAATTTTCGGGTGAGAGTGACCTTATCCAAATAATAGGAGATGAGATAGACCAGGCCTACTGGTCAGAGGTGAGAAAGCAAAATTTTAGTGATGCTGGTAAAGAAGATCTAAAAATTGTTTTTACAAGTATTCATGGTACAAGTATCAAAGGAATGCCTGAGGCCATGGCGCTATGTGGGTTTACAGATTTTCATGTAGTACAAGAGCAAGCAGTACCTGATGGTAACTTTCCTACGGTAGTATCGCCAAACCCCGAAGAAGCCGAGGCACTGCATATGGCCGTAGAGATGGCCAAAGAGATAGGAGCTGATATGGTAATAGGGACTGACCCAGATGCTGATAGAGTAGGCCTTGCTGTGCGTGATTTGTTTGGAGAAATGACCTTGATAAATGGTAATCAAGCAGCTTCTGTTTTGATTTACTATTTGTTGGAACAATGGAAATCTGCCGGAAAACTTAATGGAAAACAGTTTGTAGGTAAAACCATAGTTACTACCGATTTAATAGATAAAATGGCTGAGGCATACGGCCTAGATTGCCCTAATTGCTTAACGGGTTTTAAGTGGATTGCTGATTTGATTCGCAAAAGACCTGATATGCAATTTATTGGCGGTGGCGAGGAAAGCTATGGCTATATGGTGAGTGATTTTGTACGAGATAAAGATGCTATTACCAGTGCGGTAATGCTGGCTGAAGCTGCTGCCTGGGCCAAAAGCAATGGCTCTTCTTTTTACGAAATGCTGATTGAGGTGTACCACAAGTTTGGTTTTTACCTTGAGGATTTAGTTTCTATGACTAAGAAGGGCAGAACTGGTAGCCAGGAAATAGCTCAAATGATGGAGGAATTTAGAAGCAATACCCCAGCGCAAATTGCTGGAGAAAAAATTGTGGAAGTATTAGACTATCAAAGTCAAATAGCTAAGAATCTGAAATCAGGAGTAGATAAAGCTATTGATTTACCTAAAAGCAATGTTGTACAGTTTATTACAGATAAGGGAAGTAAGATAACGGCACGCCCATCGGGTACCGAGCCAAAAATTAAGTTTTACATAAGTGTAAATAGTAAGCTGGAAAACACAGAGGATTTTGGGCATATCAAAATTCAACTGGAACAAAGAATCGAGAAAATAAAATTAGCCTTAGGCTTGTAACTACCAGGTGCTTAACAAAACCACTTTTTGGGGCCTTTTTATTGTCGCACTCATTGTGTATGCCATAGGATTTGGTGTAGATATTATGGATGTAGACTCTGCACAATACGCAAGTATAAGCAGAGAAATGGCGGATAGTGGAAGCTATTTGGAGGTGTATAGTGGTGGCAAGGATTACCTAGACAAACCACCGCTATTGTTTTGGGTAAGTGCTTTTTTCTTCAATGTATTTGGCGTAGCCAACTGGACCTTCAAAATAGGTGCTTTTCTTTTTACTCTTATAGGAGTGTATAGTACCTATGGTTTGGGTAAAATCCTCTATTCTAAAAAAGTAGGACAATGGGCAGCGATGATTCTTTTTACGTGTCAAGCATTTTTCCTCATAAATAATGACTTGCGGACAGATACAATTCTTACAGCAGCTATTATTTGGGCCATTTGGCAATTAGTAGCTTGGGTAAACTTTAGGCAATGGAAATACCTAATTGGAGCCTCGGTAGCAATTGCTTGCGCTATGATGGCAAAAGGTCCTATAGGATTGATGGTACCTGTATTGGCCTTTGGTAGTTATCTTATTGGAAAATCAAGATGGAAAGATATTTTTCACTGGCAATACTTACTGGTGTTGGTAGGGGTAGGAGTCTTAATATCGCCTATGCTGTGGGGATTGTATCAGCAGTTTGACAAGCACCCTGAGAAAATGGTAAATATGGTTACCCCTCAAGGCTTAATTCCAGAGAATAATATTTCGGGTTTAAAATTTTATTTGTGGACGCAGAGCTTCGGTAGAATAACCGGTGAGAATGTGTGGAAAAATGATGCTGGCCCCTTCTTTTTTATCCATAATTTTTTATGGTCATTTTTACCTTGGGCCCCTTTGTTTTTTCTAGCTTTCTTTTCTCGGCTCAGAGAGGCTATAATGGCATTTATACAAAAAAAGGCGCAACCTGAATGGCTAACCATAGGTGGTTTCCTATTGCCATTCCTGGTGCTGAGCACATCTAAATTTAAGCTGCCACATTACATTTTTGTTTTGTATCCTTTGGCTGCCATACTTATGGCATCTTGGCTAGAGAATGCCTTTAAAAACAAATCAGTACTAAGGCTTGCCTTTGCAGTGCAAGGGCTTATTTATGTAGTAAGCACAGCCTTTATTGCTCTTATTTATTTCTGGGTGTTTCCCAATGCACCTGTTTGGATGATTGCCATAAGCCTGGGCCTTTTGGTAGCAGCTATTGTATTTTTTAAAAAAGAAAAAAATGCTGTGGCAAAGTTTATTGTAGCTTCTGTAGTTATGATGCTTGCTGTTAATTTTACAATGAACTCTTGGTTTTACCCTAATGTATTGAGGTACCAGGCGGGTTCGCGATTGGTGGAAGCCATTGATGCACATAACATAGATTACAATAATGTGTACAGATATAACTTTTTTGCGCACAGCATGCGCTATTATATGGGTAGGCCTGTACCATGGATTGTAGATCAGCGGATGGATAAATTTTTGGAAACTGGGAAGGATGTGTACATTGTAACAATGGAGCCACATTTTGAGAGTCTTTCAGAAAATTATGTCGTGCAGCCTATAGTTGAGTTTGGAAGCCATTCGGTTACTTTGCTTCATATTAATTTTCTTAATCCTAAAAAACGGGAAGAGCGATTGACGCCTACCTACCTGGTAAAGGTGCTGGAAAAGAAGTAAAGAACGAAACCATGAAAAAATATATAAGCTTGTGTGCACTAGTTGTGGCAATGGGATGTAATAACGCTAACACAAATATTGTAGAAGATAATATGGAACCAAAACCCGGAATTTGGAGAGTGACTATTGCGCTTAATGATAGTGTTCTTTTACCTTTTAACATAGAGCTGAAACAGAAGGATTCTGCTTATACCATGACAATAATAAATGCTGACGAACGCATAGAGGTTACAGAAATTACTGATTTGGGTGATAGCTTAAAGGTGCAAATGCCTGTGTTTGTCAATTATCTTTTGTTGAAAAAAGGTGCTGACAAGATGGAAGGCGTTTATGTAAATCCTGATGGAGAAGACTATGAGTTGCCGCTATTAGCTGTTCATGGTCAGAATTATCGATTTGACGAGGGAGAAGAAAATTGCTGTGACATAAATGAAAAATGGGCGGTAAAATTCAGGCCTGGTGAAGAAAATGAAAAACCTGCCATAGCTTACTTCAAACAAAAAGGGCAAAAAGTAACCGGAACTTTTTTGACCGAAACGGGCGATTACAGATACCTGGATGGTACCCTTTCGGGGAACAAATTGCAACTGTCCAGTTTTGACGGAACGCATTTGTATTATTTCACTGCCCAAGTAGAAAATGAAAGAATAGTAAATGGATTGCACTATTCGGGCCGTAGTGGACTTAGAAGTTGGTTGGCCTACAGAGATGACAATTTTGAGCTGCGCGATGCCGACTCATTGACTTTTCTAAAAGAAGGGTTTGAGAAGTTTGACTTTAGTTTTCAAAATTTAGATGGCCAAATTGTTTCATTAAGTGATGAACAGTTTGACAACAAAGCTGTGATTGTACAAATTTTGGGTAGCTGGTGTCCTAATTGTATGGATGAAACTAGGTACCTAAAAGAGGTGTATGCCAAGTACCACTCGCAAGGATTAGAAATAGTAGGGTTGAATTTTGAGCGTGGAAGAGATAAGGAATCGGCCATAAAGCGCACTCAAAAAATGATAAAGGATCTGGATATTCCTTACCCTATATTATTGGCAGGTGTTACCAGAGACGATAAAGCAGCTGAACTACTACCTATGCTCAATCATGTTATGAGTTATCCCACGGCTATTTACTTAGATAGGAATCACGATATTGTGAAAATTCACACCGGCTTTTCAGGACCTAGTACGCCTGTGTTTGATACATTTGTCAGCCAAAATGAAGTAAGTATCCAGAAAATGCTGCTGCGAGATTAAGTTTAAAAAAACAGAATAAATAATGAAGAATATTGCTGTAATAGGTGCCGGTACCATGGGGAATGGAATAGCCCATGTATTTGCACAGAATGGTTATAAAGTTAGTTTGATTGACCTCAATGAAGAGGGATTGAATAGAGGTTTAGCTACTATCACCAAGAACCTGGATAGAATGGTAGCTAAAGAAAAAATTGATGAGAACAAGAGAAATGAAACGCTGGCCAATATCCGTTTGTTTACCCAAATGTCTTCGGGAGTAAAAGATGCTGACTTGGTGGTAGAAGCGGCTACTGAGAATGTGGATTTGAAACTAAAAATATTTAGTCAGCTTGATGGATTGTGTAAACCGGAAGCAATTCTTTCTAGCAACACTTCTTCTATTTCTATTACCAAAATAGCAGCCGCAACCAAGCGCCCGGATAAGGTAATAGGAATGCACTTTATGAATCCAGTACCTATTATGAAGTTGGTGGAGATAATAAGAGGATATGCCACGAGTGATGCTACTACTAGCGAAGTGGTGGAGATGAGTAAGAATTTGGGTAAAGTGCCTGTAGAGTGTAATGACTACCCTGGCTTTGTAGCCAATCGTATTTTGATGCCAATGATAAATGAGGCGATAATTACTTTACACGAGGGTGTAGCGGGAGTGGAGGAGATAGATACTATTATGAAACTTGGAATGGCTCATCCCATGGGCCCCCTACAATTAGCCGATTTTATTGGCCTTGATGTATGTTTATCTATCATGAATGTATTGTATGATGGCCTTGGTAATCCAAAATACGCACCTTGTCCGTTATTGGTAAATATGGTAATGGCGGGTAAAAAAGGAATCAAATCAGGCGAAGGATTTTACGATTATTCTGCAGGACCTAGAGAGGCCAAAGTGTCTGCTACCTTTCAATAAAAATTGAAGTTTAGGATTTTACAAAAAGGAGCTTATATGCTCCTTTTTTTATGTCACAAATTGAGATTACTTACCCTTACATTTACTCCATCTATGATATGATATAGGTCATAAATTGTATCAGGTAGCCGACCTAATTTTGGCGGCACTAAGAAGAAATTTACACTTCATTAATACATTGTGAAATGAACGCATTAGAAAAAGGGTTAGCTCAATCTATGAGCTACGCAGAGTACCGTAAAATGATAGATGAGCTAAGAGCTGAAAACAAAACCACGGGAAATGATCATAGTACAGAAATGCTTGATTATACAGATATGAATTTAACCCGAATGAATAAGTGGGATAAGCGATTTGAAGTTTCGCCCGAAACTCAAGAGTATCTGAATAATATGGAAGGCCAAGAAACCTGGTTAGTTTTGACTGAAGCGTGGTGTGGAGACGCTTCTCATGCGGTACCGGTAATGAATAAAATTGCAGAAGCGAGCCCTAGTGTAAATTTGCGCTTAACCCTACGTGATCAAAACTTGGATTTGATGGATCAGTATCTCACCAATGGTGGTAGAAGTATTCCAAAACTAATTCGCCTAAAGGCTGATACAAATGAAGTACTAGGCACCTGGGGCTCAAGACCACAAGAGGCACAAGACATTTTTAATAAGCTAAAAAACGAGGGTTTAGAAAAATCTGAGATAAGCAAAGGAGTTCAACTGTGGTTTGCCAAAAATAGGGGCAAAGCAATAGAAGCAGAACTTATGCAGGGCATGATGCAGCCTGCTGGCTAAATAATTTAACTGGCGCTATTTCTCTTAATAGCTGCCGAATGTTGTCGGTACATTTCCTCAAAAGTGGTTTGGAGGTGAGTTTGAAACTCACCATCCAGCCATTTTTTTATTCCTTCTATGCCTGATGTAGTATCCTTGTGTAACTTATAGCATTGCTTCATTGGTCCGGCCTCTATTTCTACATAATAATGCAGCTCTAGGGTGTAGGCTACTATTTTGTATTTGGGATGTGGAATTTGAGCAAGAAGGCGCATGGAGCGAGAAAATAAAAATAGGTGTAGCTATGCCAATGTTGAATTATATATGTCCAAGGCCAATTTTACCAAAGTAGGCTCCTGTTACCATAATACCGCACGAAATAATTAGACCAATACTGATGGCTATAAAAGCCTTTTTGCGCTTTATCTTAAACACATATGCTGCTATTGTACCAATGTAAGCCCCTGTAACCGGAAGCGGAATCATCACAAATAATAGTAAGCCCCAAAAGCCGTATTTCTTGATGTTTTTACCACTTCCTCGTTTGGCTCTCTGAGCTATTTTTACTGAATGACTCTTATAAAACTTGAAGCGCCATAGCTTCATATTAAATTTATCCAGAAAAAATGTGAGAAGGGGGAAAACCAAAACATTGCCGAGGTATCCAACGGCTAATACCAAGAATGGATCTAGGCCTTTTAAAATACCGTAGGGTATGCCTACTCGCGCCTCTCCTAATGGAGATATGCTTAGTAGGAAGGTATGGATAAAATCGTTTAACATTAGGTGAAATAGGTAGGCAAAGCTACGCAGTTGAACGGACTATTACGTAAAAAATTGTGATGCATTTTTTTTAGCCAACAATTTTTAGGGTTAAAATTTAAAAAGGCCTCAATCCGACTACGAAAAGAGACCTATAAAAAATATGTAAAAAAGCTTAAAAACCTAAGCGCCTATGGTGTGTAATAGTTCGTTTATTTGACTTTCCCACAGTAGCTTATCTTCTTCTACTTCATCTGCATCACTAAAGTCGGTTACCATTAATGCTGCATCATTTGTCAATTCATCAACTACTATTCTGAACTCAAAATAATAGCTGTTAGATTCTTCATGATCTTCTTCCCATTGAAAACGAATATGCTTATCGGTTTTTTTAGATAATCGGTAGGCAACTTTTTCATCGCCATCCCAAATAAATGTAAACTTTTCGCCTCTAGAATTTACGTCATCGCAAAACCACTCGCTTAGGCCGCTAGGTGTTGATAAAAAGGGGAATAGCATGTGTGGCGATGCCTTTACACTGAACTCTAATTCGTATTGTACTTTCTCTTCTGTCATTGGAATGGTTATATCTTTTCTGGGCCGTGCAATATAAAAAAATTATGATGGCAAACTATTTAAAAAAAAACTTCCTTGGCTTTTAAAAAAGCGATAATAATATATATTTGCAGCCCCAAAAATGGCGAGGTAGCTCAGGCGGTTAGAGCGCAGGATTCATAACCCTGAGGTCGCGGGTTCAATTCCCGCTCTCGCTACACCAGAAACAAAGGGCTTCAGCGATGAAGCCCTTTGTTGTTTTTAATACACGCAGGTTAAATCAATCACCATCAAAACAACAATAGTTTGACTTCGAATAGCATCATAAATTCCCCTTATCGATGAAGCTTATGGCTTTCTCATTTTTATTTATAGCAACTTGGGTTCAATTAGCACATTCGGCTTCGTTTAAATAA
This sequence comes from Bacteroidia bacterium, assembly GCA_030427785.1. Taxonomy (GTDB): domain Bacteria; phylum Bacteroidota; class Bacteroidia; order Flavobacteriales; family Schleiferiaceae; genus Owenweeksia. The sequence continues at coordinate 19,191 of JAUICR010000042.1, forward strand.
TACTATGAACATAGTAATAGCAG
>JAUICR010000043.1 GCA_030427785.1 Bacteroidia bacterium
CGTATCAGCCTTGTTATACTCCATGGATGTTAACAATGTGATTTTTGGCTTGAATTATGGCATCGGCATTCAGTATGATTTTGATGCTATCTCAATCTTTATTGAAGGACAGTATCAGCAGGATATTACTAAGTTTTTCTCAAATGAACCTGGTCCAAATAATACTGGCTTAGACGTAACCAATTCGGCTTGGCTGGTAAATCTTGGTGCCGCCTATCGTTTTGGCGATTAAGACAAAATAGGATTAGCTTTGAGATATTAGAAATATTACACCCGATATCTAAAATCTGATTTATACCATCTAAATCCCGAGATATGAAAAACTTCGACTGGACTTCCTTCACACGAAAGATTACCGTAAAAGCCAGCTTAGCAGAAATGTATTCTGCCTGGGCGTGCTCCCACGAAATTGAACGTTGGTTCTTGAGCCGATGCAGTTTTAAAGATTCCAATGGAAAAGTGCGGTCAGCCACAGAAAATTTTCAGAAAGGTGACAGCTATGACTGGAATTGGCATTTGTATGATGTTACCGAAAGTGGGAAAATAACAGAAGCCAATGGCAAAGATTTTCTTCAATTCAGCTTTGCAAGCAAATGCCTGGTAGATGTTAAGCTTAGTCAAAAGGATGAGGAAATATTGGTAGAGCTTACTCAAAAAGATATTCCTACGGATGATGACTCCAAAAAGAACATCCGCTTGGGCTGTGACAGCGGCTGGTCCTTTTTCCTACTTAATCTAAAGTCAGTGTACGAAGGCGGCCTGGATTTACGAGAAAAAAAGGAGCGTATCTCAGGTATGATAAATTGCTAAGCTATCCTAAGCTAATTATTCAGCTGCCGGAGCCTTTGGTTTTTTCTGAGTATAAAGCGCTGGCTTAAATTGAATCATTACAAATGCCCAATTGTTGGTAACACCAGAAGAACGACCATCCATTACTCCTCCATTTTTAATAGCCTCCATAGATTCCTGGGCTAGCATTTGAGAATAACCCACCTGAATTTTAACGTCTTTAGAAACAACAAATTTGTACACTAAGTCAAACTCTATTCCCAAAGCACTATTTAGCTCCATTGGATTTGGGCTAGTGGAATACAGCGTAACTGGACTCATAAAGTAGTGCCCATGTGCTGCTATGGAATGTTTTTCGGCAAGCTTAAAGTCTGTCTTCACGTAAATATCTATCAGCCCGGTAGTTCTACCTCCCTGCCCAAAACTATTGCCTACATAGAAATAATCCATATATCCGTACCACTTATGGTTTGTACCATACAGCGGATTCCAGGCATTGTCCTTTCCAGCGTCTTCGCGCTTGGTACCACTAGCGTAATCACCTCCTAGGGTAATAGGAGTTAGTTCAGTTTTGAAGGTTACATCTGCACTGGCAAAGTAGGCATTCACCGTTTGGCCGGCTCCACTTACTCCCCCCTGGTAGTAAAATTCACCCGCTAGCTCTACCGATTTACTAAGATTTCCGTTTGCCACAAGTCCGTAGGTTTGTCGGTATTTTATGTTATTAAGCAAAGTATCCTTACTTAATTGGCGACCATCATTCTGAAATAGAAATGACACATAAGCCTTTTTCCATTTTTTACTGGCATGCAACATCTGCATGTTTTTATAATTATTCAGAAAATAAGGGCTACCGTAGGAGTTCAGAAAACCAGGTTCGTTAGCACTATTATTAAAAGCAAAAGCCGCATCTACGGTAATTTCTTTTTTGTTTTGGTATCTAATTAAAGCTGCATCGTGGCTACGCCCCTGCTGCGCCCAATCTAGCCCTCCCATAAATCGTTGTGTGTCATAACTCAACACCTGGCGGCCCACTTTAAAAGACCATTTATCATTGAGCATATATGTGGCATAGCCCTCAAAAAGATTGGTAAGGGCGGGGTCAGTTTTATAAATCTGATTAGTATTTCCCCACATTCTTATATCCTGAAATGCCACATGAAATTCAAACTTATCCTTCTGATAATTTAAATAGAGTCGTGTGCGTTGCTCTACAAAGGCCGCTGGCCTAAAATTATTTTCTGGTCGTAATGTTTTAAAACCATTTCTGTACTCAAACCTTGGTCTTATTTCACCCGTTACCGTTAGCTGCGCCATAGCAAACTGTGATAATGAAGCAAAAAGCGCAAAGAGGATAAGCTTTTTCATAATAGTGGTTTTGGGTTTATTTTGAATTTCCAGCAAAGTAAAGCGCAGAGTTTACTTAAAAAAATGATAAAACTTTGTTTTTGAATTTTAGCTAAAAAAAGGAGCCTTTGGCAAGTACTAATATTTGCCAAGAACCTCTTTACTTCGCGTTTCAATTTTGAACCCCCTATTGAATGAATCCAAATGCAAGAACTTTTTAAAAAAATCACATTTGCTGTTCAGTACTTCTTCCTATGGATCGGCTATTTTTTTATGGCACGAGCCATTTTTCTGCTCTATTATTTCAGCAAAACTTCTGACTTAGGATTTACAGAAATTATTCAAACTTTTACCCAAGGCATTAAGCTGGATGCTTCATTTAGTTCGTACATAGCTGCTTTGCCATTTCTTATTCTGAGCTTGAGTTTCTTTTTTTCAGCCGCTTTGGTATCCAAGTTTTTTAAAGCCTTTAATACCCTGGTGCTTTTTATCATTAGCTTTCTCTTGGTGGTAGATTTATCGCTATATGGCTATTGGGGTATGCGCTTAGATTCTACCCCCTTAATGTACCTCAATACACCAGCCGAGATGATGGCTTCTATAAGTTTTGGCTCCTTAATAATGGGCGTGGCTTTATGGCTGCTCATTTTTTTCGCTTCGGCTAAATTTTTTAATCGCATTATAAACCGAAAGTTTAAAACCTTTCAATCTAGTGCCTGGTATGAGGTACCGGTACTTTTATTTCTCACAGCCGCTTTGCTATTACCCATGCGCGGGGGCTTACAAATAATACCTATTAACCAAAGCAATGTGTATTTTTCATCAAATATGTATGCCAACCATGCCGCGGTAAACTTTGCCTGGAACCTAACCCACTCTTTGGCCAACAGTAATGACCCCAACGTGAACCCCTACCAACTAATGGACCCTGAGATAGCACGCACTACGATGGAGCAAACGCTAAAACCTCTGCAAATATCGAATGCTGACTCTATTCCCTATCCTTCCTTATCGGTAGCAAACCCCAATATTATTGTGCTGCTTTGGGAAAGCCTTACGGCAAAAATTGTAGAACCGCTGGGAGGCGAACCTACCGTAACCGAGCACCTCAACCAGTTAAGTAATGAAGGCCTTCTGTTTACCAATTTTTATGCAAATGGCGATAGGAGCGACAAAGGATTAGTGGCTTTTTTAAGTGGCTATTATCCGCAGTCCGACAAGAGTGTAATTAAGATGCCTCGCAAAAGTGCCTCGCTGCCTATGCTTTGTCAGCATCTTAAAAGCATGGGCTATAGTAGCGCATTCTACTACGGTGGCGATATGAATTTTGGAAATATGAATACCTATTTCCGCAGTGGTGGATTTGAAGAATTAGTAGATGGAGAGGCCATTGGCAATGACGAGCACACCTCAAAATGGGGAGTTGCTGATCATGTAGTTTTAGAAAAACTTCAAGCCGACCTTAAAAAGGAGAACCTATCACAGCCCTTTTTCAAAGTACTTTTCACCTTATCTAGCCACGAGCCCTTTGCCTTGCCAGGCGAATATAAATTTGGCAAGGACAGCCAGGAGAATCAGTTTAGAAGTTCGCATGCTTATACAGATGAATCTATTGGTGCCTTTATAGCCGAAGCCAAAAAACAAGATTGGTGGAACAACACACTGGTAGTAATAATGGCGGATCACGGACACCCATTACCCACAGGCCAGGGTGGTTTTAATGGAGCCTCTAAATTCCATATCCCCATGCTGTGGCTTGGTGGGGCCTTAAAGGACACTCCAAAAAAAATAGAAACAGTGAGCTCGCAAGTAGATTTTCCACTAAGCCTATTGGCCATGCTTGGCCAAGACGGTAGTGATTTTGAATACGCCCAAAATATTTTTATTCCATCTCCCAATCATTACGCCCATTATATTTTCAATAAGGGTTTTGGAACCCTCAACAGCCATGGCAAAGTAGTATACGATTATACAGCCAAGAGTGTAATTTTAACAGAAGGAGACACCACTGGATTGACCAAACTAGGAAAAGCTATTACGCAAGAAGCCTATCAAGATTTTTTGAACCGCTAATAATCCAGGTGGCATTTTCATTTCCTTATCAGCCGTAGCCGCATATAACTCAGCAGTTCCTTTATGGTGATAATATTTAGAGGAAACTCTAACAACACATGCAAGAAGCTCAAAAAGAACAAGGCTATAAATCCGGTTTTGAAATCGTAGATGTAAATAGCCACGGCCAGTATCCAAATAAAAAGGATAAGGATAGAGTTCTTTTTGGTGAGTGCTTTTTTCCATCCTATTACACTGGTTTTCGAAAACCAATTCAGATAATGATACGTGTAAGCAAATGCGATGAACGCCTGAATTCTAATACCTATTTCGGATAGCTGCACAAATTTTCCATCGTCTAACCCATTAAACAACACTGCTACTAGGGTGCTTACAAAATCCATTTCGCTACTGGCAAACACCTGCAGCACCATTTCGGACGGATTATTATTAAAAAACTTGTAGGGCAAATACCCAATAAGCACCGGCACACACAACAATGCAATGCCAAGGTAAAACCCGTACGGACTTTTGGCCTTTATAGCTCCATATAGGATAAAGAGAAAAGTAAAAACATACACATGAAGCAAGGTGGGAAGAAATACGCCAACCAGTAATGCAGGCAAAGGGATAAAAGCAATACAGAAAACGGAAATTACTACCGCTATTGCAAAGTTCAGCATTAGATGTTGCCATTTAAAATAAAACACCAAGCCAATAGAAAAGGCAAAACTTATTAATATGAACAGAGTAGAATTATCTCTCAACCTACTTTTTATGACCTCTATAAATCCATAGCTACCTAGATTGAAGAAATCAAGTAGCGGTGCTATGGACATCAAAAGGGCTAAAATCGCAAACAGCCACACCCAATTGGCTTTTGCCTTTACAAAGTAGTTTTTATCTCGTAGCCAGTTAATTTCGGTGAGGTAGTGCAGCGGACCTAATATGGCATACGAGAAAAGAAAAAGCCTAAACGGTAATTTGATTGCTATAAGTAGCGAAATCAATATCAATCCAATATTTGCTATATCAACTTTCTTGGTATTCAAAGCTATCATTCTGCTATCCAAAAGCCCACATTGTAGATGGCATTAGATCGGTGTGTTATCAGCGAATCTTCGGGTAAAACCACAAAACGAAGTCGTTCATTATCCAGCCCCCTTTCATTTACCAAGTAGGCTCTGATAGACTCTGAGCGCAAATTCCCTACCCGGTCAGTAGCTGCTATTGCTTTTTCTTCGCCTATATAAATGATACATCGCTTTTGTATAGGCTGTGTCCAATCGCGCTCGGGAATTTTAGAGTTAACATACAATGAGAAATTTTCATCCTTAATATCAAAATCTAAAAGAGCCTGTCTGTCCTCATCAGAAATAGTTTCGATAGTGAGATTTTCATCTTGCTTAAGATATAAAGACACGGCCTTGAGTATGCAGTATCGCTCCACCTCTTCATACTTTTTGGTGACCCTCTTAAACTCAACATTCACCTCTTTCTTATCCTCCAATATTTTTGATAAATCTTTGAGCTGACCTTGCTGATGCTCATTAATGGAGTTCTGCATCAAGCCAAAGTCAATGCTCTTCAGCTCATCTTCATCCATACCAAAAGTTCGGGCCAGTATCTTAAAAGGAGCCGTAACTGCCTTGAGCAATATATTTTTTACTGTCTGCCAAATTATCTTCCCTAGCTTATATTCAGGGTCGTTCAAGTCACCTTCTATGGGCACGTCCAGGTGGATATCACCATTTAAATCTTTCAATAAATTAATAGCCAATTTTACAGGCAGATCATATAGGGCCGAGCCTGGGTTTTTCTTGCCAAAATTGAACTGATTGAAGTTGATATTATTGGAGCTCACAATTTTTCCATCCCTAATTTTGGTATCCGATATATAAAGCATATCACCAAGCACCACAGGATAATTTACATAATGACTGGTGTAGGGAGAAAAGGGTGTAAGCTCTACCCCTTCTATCTCATAATACAAATCAAGGTCGGCCAAATTAGCCGTATAGCTTTTTAAGTAGCCCTCAAATCGGCCGGTACCATTAAGAGTAGCCCTAAAGTCCATTTTCAAAACTTCATTATCAGAATTTAAAGAATCAGCCAGAAATTTAAAGTCTGTTAAATGGTACCTAAAAGGGTCTCTTGGTGTATAGTCCACATAATCAAAGGCCGTTTCGGAAATAGATACCTCACCCACCTTATACTCAGATTCTGTATAGCTTTTAGCAATATCCTTTATATAATACCCCAATACCGCAAAAGGATTGGAATAGTCTATTTCAGCTTCAGCTATGGCCTCAGTGTCGGTACTTGTGGTAGTATCGTTAGCCTGAGTTGTTTCCTGGGTATCATTTTTTAAAAGTCGAGTAATGTTATCACTACCATCATCATACATTTCATAAATGCCATACAGCTCTTTTACCCGCACATAGTCAATATTATACAGCGCATTGCTCATCTGTATAGTGTCAATAGAAATAGCTAAATCGCCTAGCGCCATTAAACGCTCCTTGCGTGGATCCTGTATTTCAAATTTTCGAATTCCTAATGAGCCACCTACATTCATTATATCGGTATTCTCCCAGTTTCCAGAAACCCTCAAATCGGCATTGGCCGTTCCTTCCACGCTATTCAAATCCATATAAGCAGTAAAATAGGGTTCGATCATTTTGAGGTTTAGCTCCTGCATTTCTATGTGAAGATTAAAGAAGGTATTCCACATATCGGCCTTGGTACTTAGACTAAGAACACCGCCAGTGGCAAAGTTTAAATTCACAAAGGCATTTACATATTGGGCAGTGTCAATAAACAATGGCACCGCAACATCAATCCCTTCAAGCTCTACCAAAGGATTTATATCAGACTCATACCTTATTTTTCCATTGCTCAAATGAAAATTAGCCAGGCCAAAATACCAAGGCTCTGAACTATCTTCTTGCTCGGCAGTAGTAGTGTCTGTGCTTTCACCCAAAGCCAATAAGTCATCAAAATTGAAAGACTTTCCATTTTGCTCTACAGATACATTCAGCCCATCCAATTTGTATTCCTCTATATAAATGGTATTTGAAAATAGTTTCCAAGGCTCTAAATTGAGGTACATTCTATCAAATTTCAAAAAGCTCTTTATTCCATCCGCTTCTTTCAAATCAAAGCCTTCTATACTTATGGCCATAGATAAATAGTTGATTCCTATGGATTCTATCAATACTTCTCTGCCCAATAATTCCTGGTCGTTTTTTTCTACATAGCTTTTCACAAGGCTGGAAAGCAGGAATAATAGCAGAAGGACTAAACCAACCAATACAATTCCAAGTACTTTCAAAAACTTTTTTGCCTTTGCCATTCCTTTATAAACTCGTTTGTAGAATTTGCTCCACTAATGTACTAGCAATTTTAATGATTCTAGTTGATAAAACACTTTGCACTGCACAAACAAGCGCGCTGCTAAGTGCTCTTTCAAATCTCTATTTTTACCAAACCAAGAGAAATATTATGACTAAAAAATACAAGCACAGTAGCCAATCTCAAGTTACCTTTTCTGAACTTATGTTACCCTCCCACTCCAACTTTGGCGGAAAAATACATGGTGGTTATATCCTCTCCTTAATGGACCAAATTGCATTTGCTTGTGCCTCCAAGCACTCTGAACATTACTGTGTAACAGCCTCAGTAGGCTCGGTAGATTTTCTGAATCCTATAGAAATAGGTGAATTGGTAACCATGAAAGCCAATATCAACTATGTAGGCAGCTCTTCAATGGTAGTAGGCATACGTGTAGAAAGCGAAAACATTACAACGGGCGAAATAAAGCACTGTAACTCATCCTATTTTACAATGGTAGCAAAAGGCAAAAAAGAAGGAGACATTATTGATGTACCCGGATTACTACTAACAAACTCTGACGAGGCAAGACGATTTATTGAAGCGATAAAACGCAAAAAAAGCAAGCAGGAACAAATGAAGCAGTTTAGCAAAACCTTGTTTGACATCAATGACCATACTGATGTATTAAAAGATAGTAACGTACAACTAGAAATTACAGACCTTGATTAATCTCCAAGAGCGATATAAAGCTTTAATTCAAAGCCCATCAGTCCTGCATTTTTCAGAAGACTTTAAGCTTTTTAAACCAACTGTAGCCTCACATGCCGATGCCAGCCCCATCCACCTACATCCCGAGGTTTTGGTTTTTGGAAAACGAATGGAGCAATACCTAGGGCACTATTTGCACACCAACCCCAGATATAAGGTGCTGGCCGAAAACCTTCAAATATCGAGGAAGAAAATAACGAAGGGTGAAATCGACTTTTTGGTGGAAGATTTACAAGAAAAGAAAACACTGCATATCGAGATGGCTTGTAAGTTTTATGTCTTTAGGCCAGATATCTCCTATCGAGATTTGGACTGCTGGGTGGGCCCTAATGGTAAAGATAGTTTGGCTTACAAACTAAATCGACTGAAGCAACAGCAGTTTCCAATTTTGTACGCTCCGGAAACAAAACTCAAATTGGATGAATTGGGAATTTCAGCCATATCTATCGAGCAACAACTTTATATGCCGGGCATGCTATTTATGCCCTTGCACGATGATTTTCCTTTGGTTATGCTTAATGAAAAGGCCGTAGGCGGCTATTGGATTTCAAAATCTGATTTTATAAAAAGTGATTACCGCGATAAACAATTTTGCCTACCGCCCAAAAAAGATTGGCTACTAGCCCCGCAGGTTGGCGAAAATTGGATGGACTATGATACAGCCAAAGACCTGATACTATTGAGTCTCCAAAACCAGCGAGCACCCATGTGCTGGGTAAAATCAACGGATGGCAGCTTTGAGCGATTTTTTGTTTTGCAGTAAACCATTTTTGCTAAAGGCTAAAATTCAAAAGAGTGATTTAGATTTCTCCAAACAAGCTTTTACCTTAACCCCAATAAATAAAATGTCTTGAAGAAGTTTGATATTACATTACTGTGTCAGGAAAAATTCCTGAATCCTGAGGAGCCCACTCCTTATATCCAAAATGTTTTGCTTGAGGATAGATTGCTGACTGAAGCTCTAAAAGCTGAAGGACTGAAGGTAGCACGAACCAATTGGGACAATCCCAATTTCGACTTCAGCCAAACCAAGGCAGTTTTGTTTCGCGCCATTTGGGATTATTTCACACGATTTCCTGAATTTGACCTTTGGTTAAAACAAGTTGAAAATCAAACTCAGCTTATCAATCCTTCTAAAACAATTCATTGGAATATTGACAAACACTATCTTCTTGACCTTGAAAAATCCGGGGTAAACATAGTTCCTACCCTGTACATCAAAGCCGATAGCCAAGCTACTTTGGCATATCATTTTGAACAATGTAAATGGCAAAAAGCTGTAGTTAAGCCCGCCATCTCGGGTTCGGCACGGCATACCTATGTTATCACAAAAGAAAACCTACACCAGCACGAGAGCATTTTCTCTGAGCTTATAAAAGTAGAATCTATGTTGCTGCAACCCTTTCTTGATTCCGTTCTACAAAAAGGCGAGGTATCGCACATGGTATTTGCCGGCAAATACAGTCATTCAGTACTTAAAAAAGCCAAGACCGGTGACTTTAGAGTACAAGATGACTTTGGCGGAAGCCTGCACCACTACACAGCTAATACTGAAGAAAGAGCGTATGTAGAAAAAGTGCTGTCAGCTTGCCATCCCTTGCCCATATATGCACGAGTAGATGTTTTGTGGGATGCTAACAACGAGTTGGCTTTGGCAGAACTGGAAGCCATTGAGCCCGAATTGTGGTTCAGGCGCTCAGAAACAGCCGCACCTTTATTGGCCAAAGCCATAAAAGAGGTTTATTTTTCATAAAGATTTATCACCAAGCCCGTTCATTTCAATGCTGCAAATCGTTTGGGTTCATTAAGTTAATCTAAATAGCTTACTATCTTTGTCATCACAGGCAAAGAGTATATTATGGGTGATATCAAAGCTTCAGCAGCGGGTGTAGAAACCGCCAAAGAATTGGGCCTATTGGCCGAAGAGTATGATAAGATTGTGAAGATTTTGGGCCGAGAGCCTAACTTCAATGAATTGAGTATATACTCGGTAATGTGGAGCGAGCACTGCTCATACAAAAACTCTATAGTTTGGCTAAAAACCTTACCAAAAGAAGGCCCGCACATGCTAGTAAAGGCTGGAGAAGAAAATGCTTGTTTAGTAGATATTGGAGACGGATATGCTTGCGCTTTCAAAATAGAATCACATAATCACCCATCTGCATTGGAACCCTACCAAGGAGCTGCAACAGGTGTAGGAGGAATAAACCGTGATATTTTTACTATGGGTGCTCGCCCCATTGCTCAATTAAATTCTTTGCGCTTTGGTGAGTTAAAATCAGAAAGAACCAAATGGCTGCTAAAAGGAGTAACGAAAGGAATTGGCGATTATGGCAATGCCTTTGGAATTCCTACCGTAGGAGGCGAAGTGTATTTTGATAAATGCTATGAGCAAAACCCTGTGGTGAATGCTTTCTCAGCAGGTATCATGAAGATTGGTGAAGATCCCATGATTTCTGCAAGGGCTCAAGGACCTGGAAATCCGGTTTTTATTATTGGTTCCTTTACCGGAAAAGACGGAATAGCGGGGGCAGCATTTGCCTCCAAAGATTTAACTGAAACTTCGGCCGAAGATATTCCATCGGTACAGGTTGGAGATCCTTTTCAAGAAAAAATATTGTTAGAAGCTACCCTTGAGCTTGCCAAAACTGGCGCTGTAGTGGGTATGCAAGATATGGAAGCCGCAGGTATCACCTGTTCTACTTCCGAAATGAGCGCGGCTGGTGGTGTAGGGATGCGCATCCATCTGGATAAAGTGCCTACGCGGCAGGCTGGTATGAAACCATGGGAAATATTGCTCTCTGAAAGTCAGGAGCGTATGCTAGCTGTGGTAGAAAAAGGCCGCGAAGCAGAAGTAAAAGCCATTTTAGACAAATGGGATTTGAGCTGTGAGCAAATAGGCGAAGTAATCGCTGAAGATAATTTGGAGTATTATTGGCATGGAGAGCTTTGCGCACAAACGCCAGCTCATCCTCTGGTACTAGGTGGTGGCGCTCCGGTGTATTACCGCGAGCATCGTGAGCCTGCTTATTTTAATGAATACAAAAACTTCGATATCAATTCAATTGAAGTGCCTAAAGACCTTAAGGCTACTGCCAAACAATTAATCAGCCATCCTAACATAGCTTCAAAAAGATTTATTTTCACCCAATACAATAGTATGGTAGGTACGGTAAATATGAGTACCAATAATCCAACAGATGCTGCTATAGTAAACTTAAAAGATACCGACCGAGCACTGGCCATGACGGTAGACTGTAACTCACGTTATGTGCATGCTGATCCTGAAATAGGAACTATGATAGCTGTATCAGAAGCAGCTAGAAACATTGTAGTTTCGGGAGGTGTGCCAAGCGCCATTACCAACTGTTTGAACTTTGGAAACCCTTATAGCCCCGAAGTATATTGGCAGTTTGTAAACGCCATAAAAGGCATGGGACGTGCGTGCGAAAAATTCCAAACACCGGTAACCGGTGGAAACGTAAGTTTCTACAACCAAACAGTGCTGAAGGGTGGCACCGAGCCGATATTCCCTACACCAACTATAGGTATGATTGGAATAGTAGAAAGCAAAAAACATATTACGAGCATACCTTTCAAGGCCAAGGGCGATTTGATTTATATGTTGGGAGAAAACCGCAACGACATTTCCTCTTCACAGTATTTGGTTAATATACATGGAGTAGAAAAATCTCCAGCCCCTTTCTTTAGCCTAGAAGAAGAATACTCCTTGCAAGAGCAAATGAAAATGTTGATTCGCAAAGAGGGTATGATAGCATCGGCCCACGATGTTTCAGAGGGTGGACTTTTTGTTGCCTTATTAGAAAAATCGATGTCTTCAGGTTTTGGTTTTGATATCACCACCGATTCGGCTATTCGCAGGGATGCTTATTTGTTTGGCGAAAGCCAGAGCCGCATAATAGTAAGTGTAGCCCAGGAAGCTGAAGACGACTTTATAGATCTGATGATGCTTAACGGGGTGGAGTTTGACCTTATGGGCCACGTTACCAAAGGCTCTATAAGGATAGATGATGTAGATTGGGGGCATGTGGATGAGTACAAAGGATTGTACGATACAGCTATAGAGAAAGCATTGTAGTACGATATTTTTAATACAACAAGGAAAACACCTCTTCATGATTTTTGAAGGGGTGTTTTTTGTTTTGTACAACTTTCGAAATAGAATTGCGTTTTTTTATCCAACGAGAAAAATGCATCTAAAACCCACTATAAAAAAACCTTGCTCCGCTGATTGGAGCCAAATGAAAATTGGTCTTAATTCAAGATTTTGCAGCAGCTGTGAAAAATCGGTAGTTGACTTTACTGCTAAATCACGCGAGGAAATCATTGAATACTTACTTATCCATTCAGGTAAAAACACATGTGGCCGGTTTTATAAAAAACAGCTTGACTATAGTAGTCTGGATTTTGAGATTATGGTGCGATCTATTGCCGAAAAGCAAAAAGACCCACGAACAGGACTCAGTATTTTGATTATTGGCTCAATGTTGGCCATTTCATGCCAAAACCCAAGTACAGCTATTGTTGAAAAAAACAGCCAACCTATATCTGTTGAAGACACTATAGAAATGGCTCAAACTGCAGCCGATTCACTAGACACCGATACCATTAGTAATAAACTTTGCACTAAAGATACCAACGGTACAACACAGGAGGGTTTGCACAATGAGCCTGATTCGAACCTGATTGAAATTATTGTGGGAGAAGTAGTAATGGGTGACATTGCGATAGACATTCCTATAGACCCAGGAGATACGGCTTCCACACAGCCGCGCGCTATAATTGAGCCTGTGCAATATATTCATATAGAGCAAAAACCAGAGTTTCCGGGAGGCATGGATAGCTTAATGTGTTGGGTAGCTACTAACACAAAATATCCCCAATCTGCTCAGCAAGCCGAAATTGAAGGACGGGTATTCGTTGAGTTTATCATAGACAAATCAGGAAAAGTGACCCATCCTAAAATCGTACGGGGGGTACATAAAGAATTGGATTCTGCGGCCATTACTACTATTGCATCCCTACCCAATTGGACCCCTGGCGAAATGAATGGTCAAAAAGTAGATGTGGTAATGATAATCCCCGTATCCTTTAAACTGTAAAAAGGCATTAAGCCTAAGGTAAATACCAAAATCCGGCTGTGGCCCAATTAGCCTCACGGCAGTTATTAACAAGGTGGTATTTTATCCCAATGTTAAGTTTTATATTTGCCCCGCAATTGATTATTACCCTAATCGCCTTATTTAGTTGAGTATTCATTAATAGCAATTAAATGATTGTAAAACCGATTCTTGTTCTGTTAGCCTACCTCCTTGGATCGATTCCTTGGGCGGTATGGATTGGTAAAATCTTCTACAATACTGATGTGCGTGATTATGGCAGCGGAAACGCGGGCGCTACAAATACCCTTAGAGTGCTTGGTACAAAACCTGGCCTGAGTGTATTGATACTTGATGCCTTAAAGGGGTTTGCTGCAGTCAAGTTAGTCTTCCTGAGCCATGTATTGGCAGGAGATATTGAAACTATGGTACTGCTTGGAACAGTGGCCGTAATAGGGCACATATTTCCGGTATTTGCCAATTTTAAAGGAGGTAAGGGAATTGCCACCTTACTAGGTATGATTGTAGCGGTGCATGCCGGTGCAGCACTTATGGTAATTGCCACTTTCCTTATTATCTTTTTGTCCTGCCGTATCGTTTCTCTCAGCGCCATTTTAGCCTCTACGTCTTTTCCTATTTGGCTTATTTTCCGATATCACGAAACTTCAAGAACTTTGGTTATCTTCAGCTTTGCTTTAGTTTTTCTTGTGTTGCTTACGCATCAAAAAAATCTAGAGCGACTACTAAATGGTGAAGAATCAAAAATTCGATTAAGGAAAAATCACAATCATGATAATTAGCAGCACAAAAACCCAAAGCCTTGAGAAAGTGCAGGTGCAGGATGAAACGCTACATGAAATCATCTTGTACAATGATGAAGTAAACACCTTTGACTGGGTGATAGAAAGCCTGATGGAAGTATGTGACCATACTGCTGAGCAAGCAGAGCAGTGTAGCATTATTGTTCATCACAAAGGGAAGTGTGCCGTAAAAACGGGAACGCTAAAGGATTTGGAGCCTAAATGCACAAATTTGCTTGAACGTGGATTGAGTGCTGAATTATTTTGATTTTCTAAAACATTTACCATTATATTTGCAGCCCCAAAACAATAGGCCTCGTGGCGCAACTGAATAGCGCACCTGATTACGGCTCAGGAGGTTGAAGGTTTGAATCCTTCCGAGGTCACAAAAGCAAAAATCCCCATCTTGAAGAAGGTGGGGATTTTTTTGGTTTGAACTTAAAAATCGAATGTACCTAGTTTCTTTCTACGTCCAATTTCTTTTTTAACACATATAGGTTTTAGCCTAAGCTAGCGCAAGCTTCCCGCTCATTCTTTTACTATCATCACAAAATGAGCTGTAAATACAAATTTCATTAAAAGGAGGTTGCCATTTATATTTCCTTTTCCACAGTATTCTGGTTGAATGTTTTTTGTAACCGAACCTATTGATTGGATTATAGTAGCGCCTTCAATACAAAAAATGATGATTAAACGGTTTAGGAAATTGAGGTTGATCTTTGGAGGGTAGGTACGAGCGGAGATCTTTAATCAAGCTTTGCGGACCCGCGTTGCAAACGCGCGCCAGCAGGGTATTGAATTTAGAAAGTTTTAGCAGATATACCCTCTCAACTTTATTTATACCTATAAAAACAAAAAAAAAGGAACCCTTGTGAGTTCCTTTTCATCTAGTTTATTCAAGAAACCAACAAACTACCTTATGATAGTAACAATGCCATTTATCAAATCTCTTTTAATTGGAATCATGCCCGGAATTATATACTCAAATTGGTATGTGAATACTGCAGGTTGTAAATATTTACCCTCATACATGCCGTCCCAATCACCGGTAGTTTCGTTTAAATCGGCTACTAAATTCCCCCAACGGTTATAAATTTTTAATGTGTATTTCAATTGATCACAATTTGTTACCGGTCCAAAAAAGTCATTTATTCCATCGTTTCCAGGAGTAAAAGAATTTGGAATAAAAACATGACATTCTGGACAATCAATAAGCTCTACATATGCCGAATCGACAAATGTTTCGCACTCGTTAGTTACTTCAACAAAATACCATCCTGTTTCGATTGGAGAAATACTATTCGTTGTTTCTCCTGTATTCCATAAAAATGAAGCATTCATATTTGCGTAACTAATTCGTTTTATTGCAGATAAGCAAAACGATGTGTCTTGTATTTGAGGCGTCAAAGGTTCTTTGTATAACACTTGTATGGTATCTGAAACAGAACAAGGATTACCAACATTTGCTATATAAATTCCGGGCTGAGATACAGTAAGAATAGAATCAGAACTTCCAGTATTCCACAAATATGAAGCATTAGATCCTTGGCCGATATTTAAAGAAAGAACTTCACCAGGACAAAGCACTGTATCATTAGGCAACCCTATTGGATCTGATTTTCTTTGAGTGACGACTATAGTATCTGTACTGGATGCACAGCCTTTCTGAACCGTTGCAAAGTATGTTCCTGGTTGGTTTATAGTAATAATAGAATCGTTGATGCCGGTATTCCACGAGTATGAATAATCGCTTCCCATCCCAATGTCTATCATCAAATTTTTACCATCACACAAACTCGTATCATTGGGTAATTTTAAAGAATCTACCAAGTTCAACCCCAACCAATCAATGCATAAGTTGTCAAGTGTTCCTGTAAGTTGCCTGCGCAACTCCCCCCTTATGATATTACCGTGCTGAACATGTGAAAGACCATTAACTGAACCCGGATAATTTAAAACAACCGGAGAACCAGTAACGTGATTGGTAAAACTACTATTGCTATAAACACTTAAGGTCACCTTACCAGCTTGCGATTTTTCTAACTTTACAAAATGTGTTGTGCCCAATGGTAAGGAAACAATATGCGGTGATTGATATTCTGCCCCAGAGTCGCGAACAACAATATGGAAAAACAATTCGCCTGTTGGTGGATTTTGGGCACTGTAATTTACCGTTATGCCATCTTGATATCCTTTGGGATGCCCAGTACAAGGCGGATCTATACAATCAAAATGAATATCGTTTGTTCCAGCTGTAAGTCCCAAAATTAGATGCCCGGAATACGGGAGATTGTTTTTTACACCAACCGCAGTAGGTGTAAATTCAAATTGTACTTGCCAACAATATTCTTCATCTAAGGTTGTGCCCAAAGGAGCGTTCAAACGCTTTTGAAATTCGCGGCATTTCGCCCCATTTAAAAAGTACACTTTGCCGTTTAATATTTCTACTTCACTACCAACTTGTGTCCAACCAGCGCTTGATGAATAATCTTCGTAAAAATCGCATTGCGCCAATAAACTGCCCGGTGCAAAAAATACAATTACTATAAGGAAGGAAAAATTTAATCTCATTGTATTTGCAAGATAGATATTACATCAAAATAATAAAATCAGATTGCGTCTAAATGAGTTTTAGTGTTGACGGTTTTAGTTAACGTCAACTTTCTTCATAAAAAAAGGAACCCAATCGGGTTCCTTTTTTTATCTCATATCTACATACTAAAATCTCACATCTTATTTTCCACCCACTCCTTCGCATTTCTAAAGGCCAAGATCCATGGAGAAAGCACTTCTTGCTTTTTCTCTGCAGGATAATAACCCCAGTTGTGTGGGAAGATAGAACGCTCAAAGTGCGGCATAATCGCCAAGTGGCGGCCATCTTTGCTAGCTATACCCGCTACGTTATAGTCAGAGCCATTTGGGTTTCCTGGATAACCTTCGTGCGTGTATTTTGCAATGACGTTGTATTCGCCTTCCGCTTCTGGCAGGTTGAATTTACCTTCTCCGTGTGCTGCCCAAATTCCAAGGGTGCAACCCGATAAAGAACCTAACATAACAGAGTTATTTTCAGGAACGGTAACGTTAATAAATCCGCTTTCGAATTTACCCGATTCGTTGTGCAACAATTTAGGATGAACATCGTGTTCTGGGTATAAAAGTCCCAATTCACCCATTAACTGGCAACCGTTACAAATACCTAAACTTGCGGTGTTTTCTCTGGCGTAGAAAGCGTCCAAAGCAGCTTTTGCTTTTTCGTTGTACAAGAATGCTCCTGCCCAACCTTTGGCAGAACCCAATACATCACTGTTTGAGAATCCTCCAACAAAGGCGATGAAGTTGACATCCGAAAGATCTTCACGACCAGAAATCAAATCGGTCATGTGAACGTCTTTTACGTCAAATCCAGCCAAGTGCATAGCGTAGGCCATTTCACGGTCTCCGTTTACACCTTTCTCACGAATGATAGCCGCTTTCACACCCGTTGCGTTTTTGCGATTTGGATCTAATCCTAATTCCGCGTAAGCGCCTTTAAAGTCTTTCGGAAAAACATAGCTCAACGCTTGGTTTTTGTAATTGTCAAAACGCTCTTTCGCTTTTCCTTTTGCGGTTTGTTTCGCGTCAAGCAAATACGAAGTTTTGTACCATGTATCGCGCAAAGAGTCGATATCTAAAACGTAAGTGTTATTTGCGGTAAGCACTTTCGCTTCACGCTTATCGGTTACATTTCCAATCACTTTTGCTCCGGCTACAGCCGAAGTTACTTTGTCCACATTCTCATTCGCCACCTGAATCAAGATTCCGGCTTTTTCAGAGAATAATAATTTAATGTCGTCTTCGGCTTCAATACCAGATAGGTCGATGTTGATGCCCACTTTTGGCTCAGCAAAAGTCATTTCCAGCATGGCGGTAATCATACCTCCGGCAGAAATATCATGACCGGCTAGAATCTTTCGGTCTTCAATCAATTGCTGAACTGCAGCAAAGTTGGCGGCAAATTGCTTGGCGTCTTTTATGCTTGGCGCAGAAGTTCCAATCTTGTTTACAACCTGAGCAAAGCTTGATCCACCCAACTTAAAGTCATCGCCACTCAAGTCGATGTACATCAAGGTAGAGTTGGTGTTGGGCTGCAAAACAGGCTCCACCGTTTTGTTGATTTCGCTTACTTCGCCAACGGCCGTAATGATTACCGTTCCCGGTGAATACACCACATCGTCTTTGTATTTTTGGGTCATACTCAAAGAGTCTTTCCCTGTGGGGATGTTGATGCCTAACTCGCACGCAAAATCTGAAATACCTTTTACAGCATCGTACAAACGGGCATTTTCGCCTTCGTTTTTCGCAGGCCACATCCAGTTGGCAGAAAGTGAAATTCCGCCCAAACCATCAGCGATTGGTGCCCAGATAATGTTGGTCAATGCTTCGGCAATTGAAGCTTGCGAACCCGCCACAGGATCTATCAACGCAGAAACAGGCGCATGTCCCACAGAAGTAGCGATGCCTTTTACACCGCGGTAATCAAGCGCCATAATGCCTAAGTTGTTCAATGGCAATTGCACCGGTCCAGCGGTTTGCTGTTTGGCTACACGCCCGGTTACGCAGCGGTCAACTTTGTTGGTCAACCAGTCTTTACAAGCCACTGCTTCAAGCTGAAGAACTGCGTTTAAATATTCTTGCATTTTGCTGGCATCATAGGCCACTTCTGCAAAATTGCTTGGTGTTCTTTTATCTTCTAAAATCGTTTTGGGTGATGAACCAAACATGTGTCCAAGTTCCCAATCCATTGGGTTTTGACCCGAT
>JAUICR010000289.1 GCA_030427785.1 Bacteroidia bacterium
GCGCTTGTTAAGTTTGCAATGAATTGCGTCAAATACGGTATTGAATTAATTGAGGTAAACGCTATAGTGCGCCGGCTGAATGAGTTTGAGCATTAACGCTATCAGTTATATGTCTATATTTCATGGTGATAGTACTGTCTTCTAGATAGGTTTTATTTTCGTCCAAGTTGAATGTGAATTCAGAGTTCTGATTCATATCAATATCAACACACAAACTTTTATTAAAAGCAGGAACGACACAAATGTTGGAATAAGGATAGTTTTTAGGTAGGGTTGCACTATAATTACCGTCCATATCTGTAAACCCTGAGAATGTATAATCTAACTCTTTTGGTCCAATTTGTATCAACTCAAACGGTAATGGATAATCATTTAAGTCATGAACAATGAACTTTAAGTGAATGGAATCTCCAGAAGCGGGTTTAGTTGTCAAGCTGAAACCGGATTGGTCCTTGTGAATAGTATCTTTTTGAAATTCCAGGATGATTTTGTTTTTCACTATTTGGAAATGCCCCATTCCGTACATTAAATCAGTACATGTTTGGAATCTCATTTCAAAATGTCCGTTTTCACTAAATGTATAACATATGGAGTGATAGCTGCCAGAACTGCAATAGGTACCGCTTGGGGCTTCATTTTTTACTTGGATTACCAAAGTAATCATTAGCAGTATTTGCGGTAGAAAATTATTCATTTTGAAATATGTAAGCTACTATGAAACTATTGAACCATCGTCTGCCAAGACTTAGGAGTCTTCTTGATGCGACTCAAGAAGACTAAATATCATCAAAACTTACATCAGTAAAAACATTGGACTTTAAAGGTTCTTGTCCTTCCTCAGCTTCCTGCTTTTCAAGCTCTTCAGAATCGTAGGTTTTTTTGAAATCAGATTGATGAGTTTCAGAGATCACTTCACTTCCCTTGGCATTTACTATAAAATTGGTAATACCTCCCAGGATATCTGTAAAGCCTTCAAAGTCTTCTTTGTACAAGTAAATCTTATGTTTTTTGTAGGTAGCATTACCACGGTCGTCTGTATATTTTTTACTTTCAGTAATGGTAAGATAATAGTCATCCGCCTTGGTGGCTCTTACGTCAAAAAAATAGGTTCTCCTTCCGGCTCTTAATACTTTCGAGTGAATTTCTTCTTTTTCGTATCGATCTTGCTCCTTCATCTTTTTATTTAAGATTTTCTAATACGGACAAATCTATAAAAAAACTCTAATCGCAAAAGAGCTAATTTAATCTACCATATTTTTAGGCTCTTCTATCAATTGCTGCTCGTACATAGCAGTGTAGTAGCCGTTTGCTTTTAGCAATTCATCGTGTGAGCCTTGTTCTATAATTTTTCCTTTTTCTAATACCAAAATAGAATCCGCATCTTTTACCGTAGACACTCGGTGGCTGATAATAATAGTGGTACGCTGCTTAATTATGCTTCGCAAATTGCTAAGAATCTTCTCCTCAGTTTCGGTATCTACTGCACTTAGGCAATCATCAAAGATTAAAAGTTGTGGGTTTTTTGCAATGGCCCTGGCAATACTTACTCTTTGTTTTTGTCCACCACTCAGGGTAATTCCTCTTTCGCCTACTCGCGTTTGGTAGCCCTTAGGAAAGTCTATAATGTTTTCGTGTACCTGCGCTTGCTTGGCGGCAAATTCTATTTTTTCTGGATTGGCATTTTCAATCCCAAATGCAATGTTTTCGCCTATAGTGCTCGAAAATAAAAATACTTCCTGTGGGACATATCCTATGGCTTTTCGCAAATCATAGAGATTCAATTCCTTTATCGGTTTTCCGTCTATCAATACTTGGCCATGGGTAGTGTCGTACAACCTGGTCAATAAAGTGGCGATGGTAGATTTACCGCTTCCCGTTTTTCCAATAATGGCTAAAGATTGTCCTGCTTTTACTTTAAATGAAACATCATCTAAAGCCTTTATACCCGTATCGGGATAAACGAAACTTACATTTTTAAACTCAATATCACCTTTTAAATGGAAGGGTTCTTCGCTTTCGTTTTTAATCTCGGGAGTAACATTCATAAACTCATTAATGCGCTCTTGAGAAGCAGCCGCCCGTTGTACCAATGAGGTAACCCAACCAATAGAGGCCACAGGCCATGTTAGGTAATTTACATACATGATGAATTCAGCAATATTGCCAGTGCTAATGTTGCCAGCAAATACTTCCTGACCTCCAATATACACGGTAAGTATAGTGCTCAGCCCAATCAGTAAAATCATGAATGGAAAGAACAAGGCGTTAATTCTATACAGCTCTTCGTTTTTCTTGAGGTAATGGTCAGCTTCTACTTTAAATTTATTGAGCGAATCATCTTCGCGCGTATAGGCCTTTAGTACCCTAATACCCGAAAAAGCCTCTTGTACAAAAGTGCTTATAGAGCTCAGCTGCCGCTGTACTTGCTCACTTTTTATATTAATTTTTTTGCTGATATAAAAAATTACCACAGCCAATATGGGCAAAGGAATAAGCACATACAGGGTGAGTTTCATGTTAATTTGAAGCATTACAGGTATTACCATTAGCAGCAGTAAACCAGTATTTAGCGTATACATGATGGCAGGCCCAATGTACATACGTACTCGACTAACGTCTTCGCTTATTCTATTCATAAGATCGCCCGTATTGTTTCGCTTATAAAAAGCCAAGGATAACTTTTGATACTGATCAAAAATGTCATTCTTAAGATCATACTCAATAAACCTGCTTACTACGATTATGGTTTGTCTCATAAAAAAAGTAAACAGCCCATTTAAGAGGGAAGCCGCAATAATGATGATACCATATAGAATTAATTGACCCTGAAAATCACTTAATTCAAAATTAATGGCATCAGAAGTGTAAGCTTTAAGTGCTTGCTCTACAAGGTCAAATGATTTACGAACGTAAATAGCAGGAAAGATTTTGAAAACTACAGAAATAGCTACAAATAGAGCACCAAGAGCGAGGCGCCCTCTGTACTTATAAAAAAACTTATTTAGGGTGTTGAGAGCTTTCATGCAATTGTTTCAACTGAAAATTTGAACTACTTTCGCGGCCAAACGCAGCTGGACGCAGATTTTTGATTTTGAAGGTTCAAAAGTAGCTTAAACTGGGTTTAGAGTTTTTATCACAATATCAAAAATAACAATGAGCGATTTGAATATTCTCAACGAAAACACCATGACTGGACCAGTTTTCGGTTCTGAGTCTTACAAAGGGCATGAGCAGTTGGTTTTTTGCCACGATGAAGAAACAGGATTAAAAGCAATAATAGGTATACATAGCACCACACTAGGCCCAG
>JAUICR010000290.1 GCA_030427785.1 Bacteroidia bacterium
ATCCGCGCCATCGGGGAGATGGGTCTCCCCGAATGTTCGGCTAGCGCTTCCTTCGGGGTAAACTTCTCGACCAAAGGGGGGTAAGGTGTATAAATGAAAAAGCCCCTCCATCAGGAGAGGCTTTTTAAGCTTAAGGGTGGAAGATGGGTCTCGAACCCACGACCTCCTGAACCACAATCAGGCGCTCTAACCAACTGAGCTACAACCACCATATTCCCTCATCATTTTTGCAAATGCTTAACGGGGGCGCAAATATAAAAATTAAACTATATCGCAGATATGCTTAACTCTAATTTTGCCTAAAAAATCAATTATTTTCTTGCCATCACTTTTTCAGCCGCAGCAGCAATGTTGGCACTGGTCAAACCATACTTTTCTAAAAGCTGATCAGGAGTACCACTTTCGCCAAATGAATCCTGTACTGCTACAAACTCCTGCGGAGTAGGAAGCTCACGGCTTAGCAAGGCACTTACACTAGCACCTAGTCCACCCAGCATTTGATGTTCTTCGGCAGTTACCACACAGCCTGTCTTTTTTACTGACTTCAAAATAGCGGCATCATCCAAAGGCTTAATCGTATGGATATTGATTACCTCGGCACTAATTCCTTTTTGCTCCAAAGCTTCGGCAGCTTCCAGCGCTTTCCATACCATATGACCAGTAGCTATGATGGTAACGTCTGTTCCTTCACTTAGCATCAAGGCTTTTCCTATTTCAAACTTATCAGTAGCCGAAGTAAAGTTAGCCACCTTAGGGCGACCAAAACGCAAGTAGGCAGGGCCATCATATTTGGCCAAAGCAATAGTAGCGGCTTTGGTCTGGTTATAATCACAAGTATTGATTACGGTCATGCCTGGTAGCATTTTCATCAAGCCGATATCTTCTAATATCTGATGTGTAGCGCCATCCTCACCTAAGGTGAGCCCAGAGTGCGATGCACATATTTTTACATTCTTACCAGAGTACGCTACCGATTGACGAATCTGATCGTACACTCTACCGGTAGAAAAGTTGGCGAAGGTTCCTGTGAAAGGAATTTTACCACCAATAGTAAGTCCTGCAGCAATACCAATCATATTGGCCTCGGCAATTCCTACCTGAAAAAATCGATCTGGGAATTCCTTTTGGAAATCACCCATTTTTAGCGAACCAGTAAGGTCAGCACAAAGTCCTACTACCTTATCGTTGGTACGGCCTAATTCTAATAATCCTGCTCCAAAACCTGAGCGGGTGTCTTTTGAGCCTTGGTCGATGTATTTTTTCATATTATTTGAGATTAACGATGGCCGTTGCTCCTGATGATATACTGAAGGAACGTGTAACCGAATATTCGCTTTTTTGTGATGATTTAGATCTGAATACTACTCTGTAATTTCCGGGCTGTAAGTACAGGCCTTGGCGGGATGCATTCTCGTCAAGATCTACTACCCATACCAGTTCATTGTCTATTTCTTGTAAGATAGAGCCATAGCCGGGCGATGTACTATTAAAGTTTACTCTACCTGGTGGTGGCAAACCAATTGTGGTGGTTTCGTTGGGTTCAATTTCAAGATTGTTGTACGTATACCTCGGTAGGGTAAGGATTTCTATATCATAGTTCCCAACCAAATATTTTTGGGTAGTATTAAAATCCTGAACATGCAGAATCTCCTTGCTGTTGTGTACACGAACAATACATTTAAGGTCGGCATAGGCGTTTCGCGAAGAGCCAATTTTTAGTTCCAGCTTTCCTCTTGCCAATTCTGTCCCTATCTGATTGTGTTTTCCTGGCGCAATTCTTATTCCTGATACTGTTTTTTCGGGAATAGAATGTACGGTCATTCTATAATTTACCAACGGATCCAGATAAATAGTATCGGGATTTCCCTTAAAGTTTAAAGTGTGTACAAACTGCTTATTTACCTTTCCCGAAACTTCATCGTACAAGGTAATAGGCACATCCGTTTCAGAAGCCATATTGTGGCTATCCATTAGGTTTATCTGTGCTGAGGTATTATCCAGTGCTTGCGAAATCACAATGCCCAATACTTCCTGAAAAGTCTGTTCATCGGCTGCATCATAATAATTACCAACGCATTCAAAAGTCTTTTGAAAGTTTTTATCAAGGCCAATACCAATAACAAAAGGCTTAAGGGCTATTCCTTTTTTCTGCAAAAGCAGTGAAGCAGCACAGGGGTCTTCATCACAAGCTTCTACACCATCAGTAATAAGGATTATGATATTTCGGCAGCTTTCGCAAGGAGGAAAATCGGAAGAGGCGCGCAACAGCGAACGGGCTATAGGCGTGGTACCTTTTGGTGTGATCTCACGAATCACTTTCTTGATACTTGGTATGTTGTTGTACTTAAAAGGAACCTCTAGCCTAGTATCATTACAATCTTGAGGAGGCACGGGCTTTTGGTGGCCATAAACTCTTAGTGCTAGCTGAAAACTACGGCTATGCAGGCTCTGCAAACTGTCCAGCATTTTGGTCATCAGCTTTTGAGCCACGTCTATCTTGGTGCCGCTTTGCCAGCGGCCATACATACTTTGCGATCCATCAAATACAAACAGAATACGTGTGAGGCCTTCTTCCTCATTAGAGTTTTGAGCCTGTACACTGCCAAATCCAGCCAGTAGAATAATTAGATATGTGAAAAGTGATTTATGCAAATCTATTTTAGTAGTCGCCTAAAGTTTCTTCCAATTGAGAAAGAGCATTGGCTAATTGATCATCAGATGGGGCAATACCGTGCCACTCATGCGTACCTTCCATAAAATCTACACCGGCACCCATAGCGGTGTGCATTATCACACATACCGGCTTGCCTTTGCCAGTTCTGGCTTTTGCTTCTTCCAAGCCAGCTACTACACTTGCCATATCATTTCCTTTGGCAATGCTTAGTACATCCCAGCCAAAAGCTTCAAATTTACCGGCAATACTTCCCATGGCTAGTACATCATCGGTGCTTCCATCTATTTGCTGGCCATTAGCATCTATGGTGCAAATCATGTTGTCTACCTTATTGGCAGCAGCATACATAGCTGCTTCCCAAATCTGACCTTCTTGCAATTCGCCATCACCGTGAAGGGTGTACACCAATTGACTATCGTTATTTAATTTTTTGGCTTCAGATGCGCCAATGGCTACAGACATACCTTGGCCTAATGAGCCTGAAGCAATACGCACACCTTCCAAACCCTCGTGGGTAGTAGGGTGGCCTTGTAATCTTGAGTTTAATTTTCGGAAAGTATTAAGCTCATCTACTTCAAAATATCCGCTGCGGCTTAGTACGCTGTAAAATACAGGGCTGATATGT
>JAUICR010000044.1 GCA_030427785.1 Bacteroidia bacterium
ATCAGTTTGGCCACAATTTTGGCTGACTGCAAACACAAGGGCACCCCGGCACCTGGATGAACGCTTCCTCCCACAAAAAAGAGGTTGCGTATTTTTCTCGAAAAATTGGCATGGCGGCTAAATGCCGCTAATTTTCCATTTGAACTATTTCCGTACACAGCACCTAAGGCACATGAGTAATCGGCCTCTATCCTCTTGGGGTCAATACTTTCTTCGCATACTATGTTTTCAGAAATGTCACAATTCAGCATGTTATTAATTTTTAGAATAGCATTTTCTCTTGCTTTCTTTTTTAGTTCTTCCCAATTTTGATTGGTATTATTGGGAGCAGTAATCAGCACAAACCAATTTTCGTGTCCCTCAGGAGCATCTTCTGCTACATGCTTTTTAGAAATGTAGATGTACAAGGACGGGTCACTATAAAGCTCCTTTTTATCAAACAAGGTTTGGTATTCCTCTTTTTGATTTTTGGAGAAGAGCATATTGTGCAATTTCAATTCAGGAAAACTCCTATTGATTCCCCAGTAAAACCCGATGACCGACCCTGATTTTGGTTGGTCAAGAACCCGCTTAGGTTTTTTTGCATTGGGCAGCAGTTTGGTGTAAGTCAGGTTTACGTCCATATTGCTTATCACCAGCCCGTAATTTCGGGTTTCGCCATTCACTCTGATTCCCGTAGCTCTTTTATTCTCTACCACTATTTGTTCTACAGTATGTTGGTAATGTAACCTTACACCAACTTCTGAGGCCAATTTAGTAAGCGCTTTTACCAGAGAGTAGATACCTAAATCGGGCATATACAGTCCTTCGTTTATCTCAAGATGGGCAATAACATTTAGGGTACCTGGTGCGGCAAAAGGATTAGAGCCCACATAGGTGGCGTAATAGTTTAGTAAAGCAATTAGTTTAGGATCATTAAAGAACTTTTTATTGGTTTGGTCCATAGATCTAAAGGCATCTATTTTATGGAAATGTATTAATCCATAAATAGAATCCCAGTTTAAAAAATCCTTGAAACGATGGATGGAATTCTCAATAAATACAGGTTGGGTGATTTTGTACTTCGTTCTTATGTCTTCAAGATATTTTTCAAACTGATCTTTGGTGTCATTGGTTTTTAGCACTATTTCATCAGCAAATGCCGTGGTATTTGCAAAAGAATTTAAAATGCTGCCATCTGAGAAAAAGTAACGAAAGGGTTCTTCAAGTTTGGAGATTTCAAAATAATCACGTGGATTTTTGCCGTGCAGTTCAAATAGCTCGTCAATCAAACCTGGGAGGGTAATAACGGAAGGGCCCATATCAAATCGGTACCTGTCCATTGTATGTTCTCTAATTTTTCCACCAGGATAATTATTGCTCTCATAAAGGTCTACCTCATATCCTTTGGCGGCTACACGAATAGCTGCTGCCAAACCCGCAATACCACTGCCTATTACCGCACAATTCTTTTTTTCAGAACTTTTTTTTGTATCCAATTTCACGCTTCTGATTATCCCAATTGTAAATTTCAAAAATACAGACTCGGGCTTTGTAATTCGTTCTGATTGTACAATATTTACCACCTATGATTCTCCCTCCAATTATCACCGTTTCGCAGCTTTATAAGCGCTACCCATCAAGTGCTACCGATGCATTAAAAGGTATTGATTTAGAGGTAGGTCATGGAGAAATATTTGGATTGCTAGGTCCTAATGCCGCAGGAAAAACCACTTTTTTTTCAATACTATGTGGCTTGGTAAAACCCACTAGTGGCACGGTGTATATTGATGGCAAATCGATAGAGAACGACATGGAAGCCATTAAAAAAAAAATGGGCGTGGTGCCTCAGGATATTGCTCTTTACCCCACCTTATCTGGTCGTGATAATTTGTTGTTTTTTGGTAGAATGTATGGCCTTAAGCCAAGTGAGCTAAAACCGCGGGTAGATGCTCTGTTAGACCTTTTTGGTTTTGATGAAAACAGAAATCAGGCAGTAAACAAATACTCTGGTGGCATGAAAAGGCGGATTAATCTATTGGGTGGAATGCTGCATGAGCCAAATATTTTGTTACTAGATGAACCCACGGTAGGGGTAGATGTGCAATCTAGAAGGGCCATGATGGAGCATCTTAAAGATTGGAACGAAAACAAGGAGAGCACTATTATTTATACTTCGCATCACATGGAGCAGGCGCAGCAGTTTTGCCACAAGGTAGCCATAGTAGACGAAGGGATAATAGTGGCTAAAGGAAAACCTAATGAGCTTATCAAAGAGCATGATTGTAACAGCTTGGAGGAGGTATTCATAAAACTGACGGGTAAGAAACTGAGGGATTAATGCAACGGATAGTAGCCACTTTAATAAAGGAAGTACAGCTCTTGCTGAAAGACCGCACAGGCTTCGTTATACTTTTTGTTATGCCGGTGCTGCTAGTGCTTATTATGACCTTAATCCAAAACCAAGCCTACAAAAGCCTTAATGAGGCTGGGGTGCCTGTACTGTTTATTAATTTTGATAACGACAGCTTGGGCACCGCCATCGAAAGGGGTTTTGAGCAAAACCCTATTTGCAAACTGCAAGTGTATCATCCTGATAGCACAGCCAATTTTGAAGAGCGAGTAGCTTTTGCCAAAAAGGAAGTATTGCAAGGTACTTACCTGGTGGCTCTTATAGTTCCGCCTGGGGCCAGCCAAATGCTGCGCGAAGATGTAGAGCGAATGATGGATGGCTTTATGAATGGAGATTCTTTGGTAGTAGAGGAGAAGCCGCTTGAGCAAATTCACATTGAGATAATAACAGACCCTGTAGCTCGTAAATCTTTTGTGATGGCAATAACGAGTGGTCTGCGCGAATTAGTGGCAAGTGTAAAAACAAGAGTGCTTTTTCAAATAATGACTCAAAAAATGAGTAGCCTTATTGGGGCTGACACCAGTTTGGAATTGCCGGAATCTGACTTTTTTGTTTTTAATGAGTCAGCAGCAGTTTCGGATTCGCAACCCGGATTGATTCCAAATGCCACTCAGCATAATGTACCCGCCTGGGCCATATTTTCAATTTTCTTTATGGTGCTTCCTTTGGCTTCAAGTATGATAAATGAGCGTATAACGGGTATGCATGCGAGGATGATGACATTTCCGGGCTCGTATTTGTCCATCATTTCCGGGAAGATCATTGCCTACATTATTATCGCCAATATTCAATTTCTCTTAGTAATTAGCATGGGAAAATTTGTGCTGCCCTTGCTCGGCATGCCTATGCTACATTTGGGAGATCAATGGCTGGCCCTTGTAGCACTTACCTTTTCTGTAAGTCTAGCGGCTGTTTCCTATGGTTTGATGGTAGGGTCTATTTTCAATACCCAGCAGCAATCTGCAGTGTTTGGTGGTATCAGCATTTTAATATTATCGGCATTAGGTGGAATTTGGGTGCCGCTCAATATTATGCCTGCCACTATGCAGCAAATTGCTAATATATCTCCGCTAAACTGGGCTTTAAAGGGATACTATGAAATTTTTATAAGAGGTGGCGGTTGGCTCCAAATAAAATGGGAAGTGATGAAACTTGTCCTGTTTTTTGCTGGCAACCTTTTGTTTGCTGCCTACTTTCAAAAATTAAAACGAAACTAGATTTGTTGTAAACATGGCTATTAATCAAGAACAAATTACCGAAGCACTGCTCTCATATATCAAGAAAAACATGCTTGATGATGCAGTCATTTTTGATGAAACCACTACACTTAGCTCCGTGGGACTTGATTCTGTTTCTATTATAGATATGATAGTTTTTATTGAGCGTAAGTACGGAATAGTGATAGAGGAAAAGGATATGCTTCCTGAAAATTTTCATAATGTAGAGTCACTGGTTCGTTGCTCTATGTCCTATTTGTAGCAATGTATAAAGTTCAGTTTACAGGTTTTGATAGTTTTCTGTTTGCTTTAGAAAAACAGGAAAAATTTAGAAATGCAGCCGGAAATACCTGCAGGTATGTGCTTGAGCTGGATACAAGATTGGAGGCCGCTGAACTACGGGATTTATTACTACAATCAGAACTTGCCTGCACTTTAGGAAGTTTTAGAGCCGTGAAAACGAGATTTTGGTTAAAACCAAGATGGCAACAAAGTACTGAAGCAAACTCCTGGAAAATACAAGAAATAGAAAGTGATGAACTTTTACCTAAAGAGATTCTCCAATCTAAAATTAGTATTGATGGTACCTGCTTATCTTTTGGAATAATTCATAGAAGTGCAGGAAATTCAGCGCTAGTCTTTTCATGGCATCATTTGCTAATGGATGGCTTTGGTGCAGCATTGTTTCTCAAGAGTATATTTTTAGAGAGGCCTTTTTCTGAGAAGGATTTGGGGGCAACCACAAGGGATGCATTCACGTTAAAACATTTTGCAGGAGCCACAAAGGCCAAGTTTTTTGTAGATAGTACTTCGCTCGGAAAGTTGGCAGGTGTTTCTCCAAAAGTAGAAGTGGATGAGGCCTTTCAGAAGTTGAAAATCCTTCAATTTAGCGAGGAGGAAAGTAGGCAATTTCAGATTTCGTCTCAAAAGGCAGGTGTGGCTTTCGGGCTTTCATCTTTTTTATTGGCTTGCTTATCGCGGGCAGTACATCAGCTTTTGGAGAGCCGTGGCGAAAAGCCTTCTAGATATTGGGTGCCAATGCCCAACGATAGAAGAAAAAGAGGTTCTAATGGCCCTATTGTTGGCAATTGGCTTACCTTCTTTTTCTATCGTATTAAGGCAACAAAATTGAAAAGCTTAAAAGAGGCTAGCATGCATATTCAGCTTCAAATGAAGAAGCAGATAAAGGAGCAGCGGCCTGAGCATTATAATAACCTGATGGATGCCATGGCTTGGCTACCCACCTCCCTGTACTTTTATTTGGTAAAAAGAAGGGGCAAAAATCCCTTAGCCAGTTTTTTGTTTACAATTGGTTCTGAGCATCCAAAGGAGCTGCATACACTACTAGGTAAGAAGGTGAAAAATGCAATCAGCGTGCCTCATAATACTTTGCCTCCTGGCCTCACTTTCGCTTTTATGAAATACAATAATTGCTGGCAAATGATGCTTTTGTATTACGAACATGTGCTTAGCGAAGCAGAATGTGACAGCCTGATTAAGCAAGTAAAACATGAAATTATTACGGGTACCGAATACAACTAATGGATAATATTATAGCAGATGTAGTGGTAGTAGGTGGCGGTGTGGCTGGTTTTTCAGCGGCAGTAGCGGCCGCACGTGCTGGCTGCTCAGTAGTTCTCGTTGAAAAAAATGCAAGCCTGGGAGGAAATGCTATCGCTACCAATGTAGGTACTATTTGCGGTGCATATTACAGGCAAGTAGAGGGGGCTTCATTGCGCCCTATAGCACACCCATGGCTACAAGAGCTAATGGCCGCGGTGGGAAATATCCCGATCAACTATTATAAAGGATTAACGGTAGTGCCCTATCAGTGGGCTAAGTTGCTTAAATATATGCAAGATGTCCTCGCCCAGGAAAAAGTGAACGTGGTACATGGTTTTACAGTAGGACGATTGATCCACGAGAAAAATAGTATTACTGAAATAATAATAGAAAACGAAGAGCTGCAAACAAGGATAAAAGCCAAACAGTATGTAGATGCCACAGGAAATGGGATGCTTTCTCAATTGGCTGGTTTAGAAA
This sequence comes from Bacteroidia bacterium, assembly GCA_030427785.1. Taxonomy (GTDB): domain Bacteria; phylum Bacteroidota; class Bacteroidia; order Flavobacteriales; family Schleiferiaceae; genus Owenweeksia. Next base: position 5,653 of record JAUICR010000044.1, read on the forward strand.
TGCTACAATCAGATTCGTATCAATCGGCTTCGATGGTTTTTAGGGTTTCAAAGGTGGATTCGGAAAATGAATATGCCTTGAACATGGCCTTGCGCAAAAATATGCGTTACCTGATTCTCGAAAATTCCTGGCCAAAATCTTGGGCAGGCATCAGTGTGGTGCCGGGCTCGCTACGCAATTCCTGTGTTGATTTAAAGTTCAGCCTTTCGGAACTCGTGCATGATGAAATAAAAATTAAAGAACTAAACGCATTAGGACAAAAGTACTGTCATGAGATATTTAGAGGTTTGAAAAAACAATTGGGTACATTTGAGAAAGCCGCCCTTCAAACAATTTTTCCCGAAGCCGGTATAAGGGTTTTGCAGAGGTCTAAGGGCAAGCATATTTTAACTGAAGAAGAGGTATTGGGAGGTAAAAAATATGAGACTTATGCAGCCGTAGGCACTTGGCCAATAGAAGAGTGGGATGAAGGTGGAAATGTGCAGTTAACGCATCTTAAAGGCGAAGACTACTACACAGTGCCCCTAGAATGTATCCAATCTTATAAGCTGGCGAATTTGCTATTAGCGGGCAAAAATATCTCGGCAACCCATAAGGCTATTGCGAGTGCAAGGGTAATGGGTACGTGTGTCCAAACGGGTTATTCAGCCGGGGTGCTGGCGGCAGAGAGGATTTAAAAGGTTTGAATTATGTACAATATTTACAATAGTTTACTTACTACAGCCCAGGCATTTCCCTATCAATTGGCCATCAAGGATGAGTTTGGTGAAATTTCGTACCAAGTGCTTTTTGAAGAAACGGAAAAACTGAAATCCGATTTAAAAAAGTTGAACATAGCCAGGGGTGATAAGATAGGTGTGCTATGTAATGATAACAGGCATTTTATTATTTGCTTGTACGCAAGCGTGGCCACAGGTGCCTTAGTGATGCCTATTTCGCTTCAGCAAAATATTCATGAGATACGAGATAACATCAATGAGGCAGGTTTGCAATATTTGTTGGGTACTCAAAATGACCTTGCGCTTGAGTATAAGCACGTACTGGAGGTCATGCCTTATACTGTTTTCAAAACTGGAATTCCTGCAAATGGAAGTTTGCTGGAAGTGGTGCCTAATCCGGCCTTTATGAGATTTACATCAGGTACTACGGCCAAGGCCAAAGGAGTAGTGCTAAGTCACGAGTCGGTACTAGAACGTATAAATGCGGCTAACGAGCTTCTCGAAATAGACAATAATGATAGGGTGCTTTGGCTACTGCCTATGGCCTATCACTTTGTGGTTTCTATCGTGTTATACATACATCGTGGTGCAAGTATTATTGTTAACAATGATTTTTTTGCCGAGGGGATTTTAAAAACTATTCAAGGGAATCAAGCTAGTTTTTTTTATGGATCTCCAGTACATATAAAATTGCTGGCAGCCTATCCGGCAAGTGTAGATATTAGTAGTTTACGAATGGTAATATCTACCACTGCTGGAATTAGTTCAGAAGCCTGCCAAATTTTTAAAAATAAATACCATTTAGCAGTTAGCCAGGCATTTGGAATTATAGAAATAGGTTTGCCTATCATCAATAATAGCAGCCAGCATAAACATCCCGAAGCGGTGGGGTATACCTTGCCGGCTTATCATACTGAGGTGCTAAATGATGATTTTGAACCTGTAGCACTCGGCCACCTAGGAGTGCTAGGCGTAAAGGGTCCGGGTATGTTTGATGCCTATTTAAATCCATTAATTCTGCGTGCTGAGGTATTGCAAAATGGATGGTTTGTGACGGGAGATATTGCTGTGAAAAACGAGGACGGCCTGATATTTATTAAAGGGCGTAAAAAGGAAGTAATGAATGTGCATGGAAACAAAGTTTTTCCTGGTGAAGTAGAAGCAGTGCTAAATAGATATGAAGGGGTAGAGGTGTCTAGAGTATTTGCAAAACAGCATCCATTAGTAGGCGAAGTAATAGAAGCAGAGGTGATAATAAATGGTGAATTTGAAGAAGAAAAAATTATCGAACATTGCCACGAATATCTCTCTACCTTCAAAGTGCCAAAAAGGATTAGAAAAGTGGATAATATAGAAAGAACCGGGAGCGGAAAAATCAAAAGGCACTGATCAGCAGAAGAACCTTTTCATGGCCCTATGTACTTGAGTAGCTACTAGCGCTAGTACATCACAGTACCCTACATACCATCAGCCCATCCCTTACGGGTAGCAGTACATTTTCTACACGAGCATCGTCCTGTACTTTTTTGTTAAAAGCAAGCAGGCTTCTCGTTTCCTCATCTTTAGGATTAAGAGGTTCCACCACTTTGCCACTCCACAACACATTGTCGGCAATGATGTACCCGCCTTTGCTCATTTTATCAATAATCAAGTCGAAATACAGGCTGTAGTTTTCCTTATCGGCATCTATAAACACGATATCCCAAGACTCATTTAAAGTAGGGATGATAGCTGTAGCATCGCCAATGTGCGTCACAATTTTATCAGATACATTGGCAGCCTGAGCGTAGCTCTTTACCATATCATCCAATTCTTCGTTGATGTCAATAGTGTGGAGTTTTCCATCTGCGGATAAACCTTCGGCCATACAAATGGCGGAATAACCAGTATAGGTGCCAATTTCTAAAATCCTTTTGGGCTTTATCATGTGGCTAAACATGGCGAGTATTCTCCCCTGTAGATGTCCGCTCAACATACGAGGGCGCAAAATTTTTGCCTGCGTTTCGCGGTTTAGTTTTGCCAGCGCATCACTTTCGGGCGAAGTGTGATTATGCGCATATTGATCTACTTTTTCGGGTAAGAATTCCATTGGAAAAGATTGCTTATTTGAGGATTCGAATATCTAAAATAAAGTGAAAAGGTGAACCGTGAACGGTTTTGTCCTTATTCCAATATCGTAACCCAACCCTTTTTGACGTGCCTGATTCCCGGATACTCGGTGTAGATTACTTGATAAACATATACGCCCAGTGGGAGCTTATTGCCGCTACTATTCGTTCCTTTCCAGTTGTTTTGATAATTCATTTGATTGAGCATAACTTCCCCCCATCGGTTGGTGATAATCACTTGATTTTCTTCGGGTAGATTTCCAATCCTCCAGCTGTCATTTAGCCCATCACCATTGGGTGTAAAAGCCGAGGGAATGTATACAGGCAAGGGCGGTACTAGGGTATCACAATTGATAAGGTTTACCAAAACGGAATCTACCACCGTATCGCATAGCGAAATGGCCGTAAGCCAATAATAACCACTATCGCGGGCGGTGATGCTAGTGCCTTTAATACCCGTATTCCATACTAGGCTGCGGGTTATATCGGGTTGCGCGTTTAGCACTATGACATCACCTTGAGAGCCTTCTTTATAAGGGCTTACACCGCTAGTGTATGGTGCTGTTAATGGATCAATATACATGGTGTCACTATCCCAAAACCTAGTACAAAAAAAATATTATAACTTTTTTAACCAAAATTAATTTTTAACAAGTCTTCGGTGCTTATGGTCAAGGTTGGATAAAGATAAGTCATTGAGAAGAAATGTAAGATTTAACTACATTTTATAACAACGATCCATTCCTTGCATGAACCGTGTTAAGCTAGGTTGTCACTTCACCATCCAACATCAATAAGAACGCATATTCCGTGGCCGATTTTGGTACTCTGAATGTGTTACCTGTTTTTCCAGATTTTGGGATTTCTTGAAGTACTAAAGATTGCTCGAACGACTACTAGTTTTTTTGGTGCGTTAACGGTGAAATGAAGCATGTATGGAAATTTCTTCAGCGGCAAGCAACGCACATCATCGTATCGAACCTGATAGAAGGGATTTGATTTTAGCTTTTCGAAAGCAATTTTGATTTCTGTGTGAAATCCTCGGCCAAGCCCACCCTGCTGTTGGTTATACCAATCAATTCCTTGCTGAATATCTTGGATGGCTTCAGGTTCGATTAGAACTTTAAAGGACACTAATCTAGTTTAAAATCATCCTTTACTTTTTCCCAGTCCAAAAGTCGTTCGGGTTCCTGCACAGATTTTTGAATACGCTCCCTCACTATGGCTTTGTATTCATCCGGAATGTCTACTTCCTGAGAAACTTCAAAACCTAATTCCTCAACAAGTTTTAGGAAAAATTCAATTTTTTTATCAGGAATTTTAAGAGTTATTTCTTTCATTCTGTGTTGTTTTGAAGATCCATTCGCATTTCAATCAAAGATATTAAATTGAGATACGCCTACAAGTAGCCATGTTGCTTGATTGGAAGTGTTTATTGTCAAAAGCCAAAAGCTAGCTTCCTTCCTCCAACATCAGCAAAAACGCATATTCCATAGCGGTTTCCTTATACGCTTCAAAGCGTCCTGATGCGCCACCATGGCCGGTTTCCATATTGGTAAACATATACAAGGGGTTGTTGTCTGTTTTCAGTTCTCGCAATCGGGCCAGCCATTTGGCAGGTTCCCAGTATTGCACTTGTGAGTCGTGCAGACCGGTGGTAATAAGCATAGCCGGATAATCCTTGGCTTCTACATTATCATAAGGTGAGTAGGATTTCATGTAATGGTAATACTCTGGGATGTTCGGATTTCCCCATTCGTCATATTCACCCGTAGTAAGTGGTATGGTGTCATCCAGCATAGTAGTCACCACATCTACAAAAGGTACAGCCGCTATAATGCCTTTAAAGATTTCGGGCTTCATATTAATAACTGCTCCCATGAGTAAACCGCCCGCTGAGCCACCCATCGCATAAAGGTGTTGTGGCGTGGTATAGTTTTTTGCGATAAGCATTTCTGCGCAAGCGATAAAGTCGGTAAAGGTGTTGCGCTTTTTCAGCATTTTTCCGTCTTCGTACCACTGGCGGCCCAGGTACTGCCCACCTCTAATGTGGGCAATTGCAAATACAAAACCTCTGTCCAACAAACTCAATCGGGTGGGGCTAAAACCGGGGTCTACTGTAATGCCATAAGAGCCGTATCCGTAGAGCAAGAGTGGATTTCCTTCTGCTTTTCGCAAATCCTTTTTGTATACCAAGGATATAGGTACTTGGGTGCCGTCCTCAGCTGTTGCCCAAATGCGCTCAGCTTGATATTGCGAAGAATCATACCCGCCTACTACCTCTAACTGTTTCATTACGGTTTTGGTTCGGGTTTCCATATCGTAATCAATTACTGACGAAGGAACCGTAAGCGAAGAGTAGCCATAGCGCAGGGTGGTGGTGTCAAATTCGGCATTGCTGCCAATCCCGGCCGTATAGGTGTCTTCATCAAACTCAATAAGGTGGGAGGCTCTACCATCCCAAGGTTTTACTTTGATTCTTGTCAAGCCATTTTCGCGCTCTTCGGTAGCCAAAAACTTCGAAAAAATTTCAACATTTTCTAAATAAACATTATTGCGATGAGGGATTAAGTCCAGCCAATTTTCCTGACCTGTTTTGTCAAGTGGTGTTTGCATCAATTTAAAATTGGTTGCCTTGTCCTTGTTGGTCAAAATATACCAGTGATCTTTATAGTCGGCTACCGAATATTCTAAGTCGCGCTCTCTGCTTTGAAGTACGCTAAAGTTTCCGTGCGGTGTAAGTGCATCCAAAAAATGGTACTCGTTAGAAACAGTGCTGCTACAGCCTATCATCAAAAACCTGCGTGATTTACTTTTATAAATTGAGCACACAAAGGTTTCATCAGTTTCATGATACACCAATTCGTCATCCTTCAAAGAGGTATACAGTTCATGGCGCCAAATTTTGTTAGGCCTTAAAGTTTCATCTTTGGTGGTATAAAAAACGGTTTGGTTGTCTTCGGCCCAAGCTGCACCTCCCGTGGTGTTTTCTATTTTGTTTTCCAGCAACTCACCGGTCTCCAGGTTTTTGAATTTTATCGTAAAAATCCTTCTGCTCACGGTGTCTTCACCAAAAGCCAACAGTTTATTATCAGGGCTAATACTCATCCCCGAAACTTTATAATAGCTATGCTTAGCGGCTTCGATATTTACATCCATAAGGATGATTTCCTCATTCTCTAATCGATCTTTTTTGCGGCAATAAATGGGGTGTTCTTTGCCTTTTTCAAAACGTACATAGTACCAATAGCCATTTTTGAAATAAGGTACCGAAGCATCATCTTCTTTAATACGGCCTTTTATCTCTTCAAATAATTCCTTTTGCAGCGGCTCGGTATGTTTCATTTCGCTTTCGCGAAAAGCATTTTCCGCATTCAGATAATCCAGTACTTCTTGGTCCTCTCTTTGGTTGAGCCAATAGTAAGGGTCTTGGCGAGTGTCATTATGATTGGTATGGGTATATTCTTTTTTTACGGCCTTAGGAGGGTGCAACATTTGAGAATGATTCTTTTGATTTTAAAATGCGCGGCAAGGTAGTCAATAGCCCTTTTTGTCGTGGTGTTTTTACGTTGTGATAAAAAGGTTGAATAATAAGTTGAAACATTAACTTAGCAGACTTACTACAAGGTACCTGTAAGGGTACGCACAAAGCAACACAATAGATAATGAGCTACACAAAAGGAATGCTAAAAGACGATGCGCTAGCAGGCAAAGTAATAGTAATTACAGGAGGAGGAACAGGGCTTGGTCGCTCTATGGGCGAGTACTTTCTAACTTTAGGTGCTAAGCTGGCTATATGCAGCAGACGCCTGGAAGTAATTGAAAAAGCTGCAGCTGAAATGATGGAAACAACCGGTGGAGAAGTATTTGGCGCATCTTGTGATGTGCGAAACTATGAGGATGTTGAAGCATTTTTAGCTAGCGTGATACAGCGTTTTGGAAAAGTAGATGTGTTGCTTAACAATGCAGCGGGTAATTTTATTAGCCCTACCGAGAGACTTTCTCCGGGTGCATTTGATGCTGTTATTGATATAGTATTGAAAGGAACCAAAAACTGCACCTTGGCTTTTGGTAAACATTGGATAAAAGAAGGTCAAACTGATAAAACGGTATTAAGCATAGTTACAACGTATGCCACCACAGGCTCAGGGTACGTGGTGCCTTCGGCTATGGCCAAAGCAGGTGTGTTAGCACTCACAAGATCGCTAGCGGTAGAGTGGGCCAAGTACGGTATTAGGTTTAATGCTATCGCTCCGGGGCCATTTCCTACCAAGGGCGCATGGGATAGATTGTTGCCGGGTGATATGGCCGAGAAGTTGAAACTTGAAAATAGAGTACCTCTCCGTAGAGCCGGAGAGCATCAAGAGCTGGCTAATTTAGCGGCTTATTTGGTCTCCGATTTTGCGGCCTACATGAATGGCGAAGTAGTAACCATAGATGGTGGTGAGTGGCTTCAGGGCGCTGGTCAAATGAATTTTCTGGATATTATACAAAGCGAGCAATGGGATTGGATAGAAAAGGCTACGCGAGGGGCTAAGTAAGATCCTTTTAATTGCTGAGCTATAAACCTTTTGGGCTGTAGCCAAATGAAAAAAGCCAAAGCAAATATTGACTGGCAAGGACATCGCGGGGCTCGTGGTGATTTTCCTGAAAATACAATTCCCGGATTTATTTATGCTCTCGATTGTGGTATGACCACCTTGGAAATGGATGTAGTCATTTCAGCTGATAAGCAGGTTGTAGTGTCGCATGAGCCATTTTTCAATACCGAGATATGTCATTTTGAATTTACCTACGAAGCGGGTGGTTCTTCAGCAAACAATATGTATCGCTTTTCGTATGATGAAATTTCAAAAATAGATTGTGGTAGCAAGGAGAACCCCAATTTTCCTAATCAAAAGAAAATGACCGTAAGCAAGCCTTTGCTCAAAGAGGTAATTGCTGAAGCTGAAAAACATGCTGTCAAAACAGGTAGAGATTTACCTTTTTACAATATCGAAATAAAAAGTACACCCGAATGGGAAAAGCACTACCACCCAGTGATTGAAGAATATTCGGATTTGCTATTAGCCGCTTGCAAGCAAGGTGGAATTATGGATCGGCTTACGGTACAATGTTTTGACAAAAGGCCTTTGCGCTATCTCCGCTCAAAATATCCAGGTTTGAGCTTGTCTTTATTGGTGGAGGATTCGATTAGCCCGCAGGAACATTTGGAACTACTGGGTTTTGTGCCTACTATTTATAGTTGCCACTATCCTTTGGTGGATGAATCTGTGGTAGATTTTTGTACAGAAAAAAACATGTTGCTCATACCTTGGACAGTGAATGAAGAAAAGGATATTAGAGCCTTGCTTAAGTTGGGTGTTGACGGGATTATATCTGATTATCCCGCTTTGTGTAAGAAGATAAAAGCAAGTTTAATTTGATTCTTTTATAGCTTCTAAAGCGTACACTATCGGAATTTTATTTCCTAAATGTTCAATTCGAAATTTACCCTGCTCAAACTCTACAGTATGTTTAAAGCAGTTATAAGGTGAGTAATCAAACTCATCTAGGGATTTAATTGTTAGGCCATTATTAGTTAAACTTTTCACCACTTCACCCAAGCCATGATTCCAGGTAATACACTCTTGCTTAATAGTGGCTTCCCTATCCGCATACGTTCCTTCCTCTATTTCAATAATGGGGTCTGAATTAAAATAACGGTATTTCACCTTACTAAAATCATCATCAAACATCCAAACCACCGGATGGAACTCCACGATTAAAAAACGTCCATGAGGCTTTAAAAAATGCGAAACTACTTTAGCCCATTTATCCAAATCGGGTAACCAGCCGATAGTACCATAGCTGGTGTACACCATATCAAACTCGCCTTTTAAATGATTGGGTAAATCATAAATATCACTGCATACAAAAGTCGCGTCAGCATGGCATTGTGTAGCAAGCTCTTTGGCCTGTTGAATAGCTTTATCTGATAAATCTACTCCGGTGATACTAGCGCCCATTCTTGCCAATGAGATAGTGTCTTGACCGAAGTGGCATTGCAGATGCAAAATGGATTTTCCAGAAACATCTCCAAGAATATCGAGCTCAATATTGTTTAGTGAGGACTTTCCTTTTAGGAACCCTTGCACATCATAAAAGTCAGATTGCACATGAGCATCTACACGCTTATTCCAGGATTCCTTGTTTACTTTTAAATAGTGGGCAGATAAATTATTTTCCATTTTTATATTTTTCTAGCTGTTTGTTGGCTTTTTAGCAATAAGAAGAAGCGAGTCTCCTTCTTCAAACTCAGCGTATTCTTCTAGCAGAAGAATGTTGAAATGAGGCTCGAAAAATTTCTTTAAGCTTTCTTTCTCGTGGTAATTAACAAATAAACCCTTGAATATTTCAGAGCCTTTTCCTTTCCAAAAGGAATGACAAATGATGCCGTTATCATTCAAGATATCCTTTTGTCGAATAATGGATTCTTTCAGCTCTTGGTCATTTAAATGATGCAATACTTTATTGGAGTAAATCCCATCAAAACAGCGCTCTGTTTCCAGAGTAACTGCATCTAATTCTAAAAAAAGATGATTAGGATTATTTGCCCTTAAGTGTTTCAGAAATTCTAAGGAGTTATCTGAACCCGTAACTTCAAAGCGCTTATTGAGAATACCCCAATCGGTTCCGGGGCCAGAGCCTAGCTCTAAAATGGTGGAATGCTCCTTTAGGTACACTTGTAGTTTTTCAATCAGCTCCTGTCCATTTACATCCTTGGCCAATTGAATATATTCCTTTACAGACTTTTCGGTTTTATAATATTCTTGTTCCATCTTACCGTTTTTTACCTGCAGCTACAAAGCTGAATAATAACTATCCACTCCATTTTTTAAAAAGTCTTTAATGCTTTGAGGGTTGGCATTGTTCAATCTCAAAACCGCTCCTTTCCAATCTTCAGATACAAGCCATTGAATCGCAGTATTGGTCTTAGCCGCGTCATAATCCAATTTCTGATTGGACAAACTATAGCCCTTGAGATAATAATATGGAGATTCGAGCATGGTATCTTGCATGGCCAGCCCAAAGCCCAAACCAAGCTTCTCGTTTACCTCCATATAAATACCTGTGTCAAAATGATGTGGCCAAATGCGAATTTCAGCTTTTACCTGAAGGTGATTCAATAGCCACAAACAGGCATCGTTAGCTAAAGACCTATGGGTAGACCATAATTCCAAATCTTGCATTGGCCATTGTGAAAGTTTTTCATGTGCAAATGGATATTCAGGAATCTTAAAATGCAAGGGTTCAATAAATCCTGTTGAATCTACACCTAACTCCGGTAAAGCAGTTTCTATCTTTTTTTCTACTTCCCGTTGATATTTTCCAAGGACTTCAATCACCAGTTGACAATTCCATGATTTATCAAAAATTTCAAACTTTAGTTCTTGCAAGTCTAAAGACATAAGCAATGAACCCTGTGGTGACTTAACCCAACGACCAAGTAGTCGGTTTTCAATAGCATCAAAAGCAAGGTTGGTATGACTGTCATCCTCTTTGGTATTAGCATACGTGCGATTAAACTTTGCAATGGTTTGAGCTAGTTGATGAACCTGTTGGTCTATTTGATTGTAAGTGTGCATTGCACAAAAGTGGTAAAATTTAAGGGCTTAGGATGAATACTTCAATTTTACTGTAAAGAGTAATGAGTTACACTAAAACGGAGGGTGAATGTGTTTGGCAAAATCCTGGTGCCAATCCTTTTGCTGTAGTCAATATTATTGTATCAACATATTTGGAAAGCAAATAAATACATAGTCATTTTTGTAGGAGATACCGAATAATAGTCCCAAATTATCCTGCACCACCTCATTACTGATATAGGCGAAACCTTTACAGTTTCTTCCATTTATCTATCAAATCATCCAAATTCAAATTACCAACGTATATTTGCCCAACCTGTATAGGCCTTGAGCCTGAAAAGCTTATGAGTAAAAACCCACTTTACTATGCTAAGATTCTCCTTTTTGGAGAATACGGCATCATCAATAATTCGCAAGGGCTTTCTATCCCTTACAATTACTACCAAGGCGCCTTTAAGCAAAGCGATGCCCTGGAAGGAAAGGCAGAAAAATCCAATCAGAGCTTAGTTCGTTTTTTAGAACATCTAAAGCAATTGCAAGCCGGTAATGAAATATTGGCTCCGCTTGATTTAGAAACCTTGACTGATGATTTAGCCGCTGGTTTTTACTTTGATAGTAGTATTCCCGAGGGATACGGGGTAGGAAGTAGTGGCGCTTTGTGTGCAGCTATTTACGATAAGTACGCCCTTCATAAAATTGATCCGGATAAAGACATTGATAAAGATTCTATCCTAAAATTGAAACAAATTTTTGGACAAATGGAATCGTACTTTCATGGTAAGAGTAGTGGTTTAGATCCACTAATCTGCTACCTACAACTTCCGGTGCTTATTAGCTCCAAAGAAGATTTAGGTACGGTACACATTCCAGAATCAGGCGAGGGTAAGGGTGCTATATTTTTATTGAATAGCGGACAGCCAGGCGAAACCCAACCCATGGTAAACATCTTTATGGAAAAGATGAAAAACCAAGGTTTCCGTAAGCTGATGAAGGACGAGTTTACCAAATACAATGATGCTTGTATTCAGGCCTTTTTGAAAGGTGATACTACACCACTTTTCAGTAATCTCAAAAAATTAAGTCACCTGGTATTGGAGTATTTCAATCCTATGATTCCGCAAAGCGTACAGCAGCTATGGAAGCAGGGTATTGATACTAATGCGTATTATTTGAAACTATGTGGCTCAGGTGGTGGTGGATTCGTATTAGGTTTTGCCCCTGATTACGACAAGGCCGAAGCTTTATTAAAGCAACATAATCCCGAACTTATTTACAGGTTTTAAACTTGGCACTTCAAAGGAGGCATAAACTTGTTTTGTTCAAGGTTTCTGCCTTGCTCTCATTAGTGCGATGGTACAATATTTTCTTTTTGGCACTAAGCCAATATTTGGCAGCGGTTTTTATTTTAAACCCAAAATGGAAATGGAAACAGACGCTTAGTAATCCAGATTTGCATTACATGGTTTTTGCTTCGCTGTTTTGTATAGCGGGCGGTTATATCATCAATAATTTTTACGATTTAGAAAAAGACCTAATAAATAGGCCAGGAAAGACGGTGTACGAAAAGATACTGAAGCAGTCAACCACCCTACGCCTGTATTTTATTTTTAATCTTATTGGGGCTGTGTTGGCCTTGATGGCCTCTTTCAAAGTATTTTTATTTTTCAGTGCTTTTATTTTTGCTCTTTGGTTTTATTCGCACAAGCTGAAGAAAATAACCTTTGTAGGAAACCTAAGCGCAGCCTTGCTTTCCATCACGCCTTTCTTTGCTATATTCTTTTATTATCGATTAGAGGATCTTTTGATTTTTACCTATGTCAGCTTCATTTTGCTCATCATTTTTATCCGCGAAATAATAAAAGACCTTGAGGCACTAAAAGGGGATGTGATAGTAGGATATCCCACCTTGCCCGTAACTATTGGTGTTACCTACACCAAATGGCTCATTGTAGGTTTTGCTTTGTTGGGTTGTATTCCTGCAGCTGCTATATTTTATAAAACTGATTTTACGGGGATAAGCTATTACTTGCTAGTAGGAGGTACAGGCGTTTTTCTTTCTTTACTTCTTTTGGCAAGAGCCAATAGCCCACGAAGCTTTGCTTTGCTCAATCACCTTTATCGTATCCTTATTATTGGAGGCATCCTTAGTCTTATGCTTTTTGCCGGGTGATTGGTTATCTTGGCAGTAAAATAACCACCCATGGAAAAGCCTAAAAGAGAATACCAAAAAGGAAATGTTACTGTTACTTGGAATCCAAACATTTGTACCCATTCTGGGATTTGTGCACGGGGATTGCCAAACGTGTTTAAACCAAAGGAAAAACCCTGGATACAAACAGAAGGAGCAACTGAGGATGAAATAGTGAATCAGGTGAAGCAATGCCCGAGTGGGGCTTTAGGTTACCGCTTGGCTAGGTAATTACAATTCTAATTTCGTGTTTATGCTAATCTCACCAAAAGTTCCGCTACGTACTACAAAGTCGCAAAGCGTAATGTAGGTTTTGCCATTTTCTGTAGATACATGAACACTTTGTCCTGGTACACCACTCATTATTGCACCGTAGTTAATGTACATAATTACTTCGCCATATTGAGCAAAGCTTGATTGAGCCACACATTTGTAGGTTCCTGCAATAGGTTGTTTGTTCATTTTGCTAAATGTAAAACTCAAGTCTCCACCTACAGCATTGGCATCTACAATGTA
>JAUICR010000291.1 GCA_030427785.1 Bacteroidia bacterium
ACTACGATGGAGAAATGATTATTGAAAATAATAATCAACTTTATGAAGATAAAATGGTAGCTGTAACCACAGGGTATAAAAAGGTAAGCAATGAAAAGGTTCTTGGGGGAGCGATTAGATATGGATATCCCAAAATGAAATTTTTTCAACTAAAGTTTTGACCTGAAAACAACAACCCAAAAACTACCTTTGCCGCCCATGCAAGGAATCGTTCAGAAATCTACAGGTAGTTGGTACCAAATAAAAACGGAAGAGGGTACAAATTACTCCTGTCGTATAGTTGGTAAATTGCGCTTACGCGGAATAAAGAGCACCAACCCTGTGGCGGTGGGTGATGTGGTAGATTTTGAACTAGAAGATGGCGAGCAAACTGGGGTTATTAAGGATATTAAAGACCGCAAGAATTATATAATTAGAAAGTCGGTAAACCTTTCAAAACAAACCCAAATTATAGCTGCTAATCTGGATCAAGCAGTGCTGATTGTGACGCTAGATTTTCCTAAAACTTTTCCAAAATTTATGGATCGTTTTCTGGTAACGGCTGAAGCCTATAGTGTTCCTGGAGTTTTGGTTTTTAATAAAGTGGATTTGTATAATGATGCCTTATTAGATGATTTAGAATATTATACTTTGGTATACCAGGATGCTGGCTACAAAGTGCTACACACTTCTGTGCCTATGAATTTGGGGGTGGAAGAATTGAAGGAAGTTCTTAAAGATAAAACCAGTTTGTTGAGTGGACATTCTGGTGTGGGAAAATCTACTTTGGTAAATACGGTAGAGCCCGGTCTGGATTTGAAAACTAAAAGTATTTCTCAGAGCCATGATCAAGGCCAGCACACTACCACGTTTGCAGAAATGTTTCCGTTGAGTTTTGGAGGAAATATTATTGATACTCCAGGAATCAAGGGTTTTGGCCTGGTAGATATGGAGAAGGAAGAGATTGGAGATTATTTCCCTGAAATTTTTAGTCGAAAGGAGGATTGCAAGTTTAATAACTGCTTGCATTTAGAAGAGCCCGGCTGTGCCGTAAAAGTGGCTGCAGAAGAAGGTTTAATACCCTTCACCCGTTATGAGAGTTATGTTAATTTTGTGCGAGGAACAGATGATGAAGAACACTTTAGAAAAGATATATATGCAAAGTAAAGTTTGGAAGGCCATAGGCCTTATTTTGATTTTAGGCGCTTGTGGTGGTGCCAAAGAAACCACAACCTCAGTAGCTGTGGAGGAAAAAACATATGCTGATCAAAGATTGATGAGCACTCTATGGATACAACAATCGGGAGAGGCAGAGCTGCTCTGTAGACAAGGTTTTGCTTATGCTTGGATAAAGCTTCAAGAAAACCTTAAAGGGTATAATGGAGAAGGACAATTGGCCATAGTTGTGGATATTGATGAAACCATATTGGATAACAGTCCTTACGAGGCACGAATAATTCTGGATAATGAAAACTATTCTTCTGAGAGCTGGAACGATTGGGTAATGGAAGCAAGTGCGCCCTTAGTTCCAGGAGCGAAGGATTTCTTGATGAAAGCATCCGAATTAGGCGCTGTGGTTTATTACGTATCTAATAGAAAAGTAAGCCAATTGGATGCAACTATTCAGAATCTTGAAAGATATAATCTGCCTTTTGCAGACCCTGATCATGTATTTTTAAAATCGGAGGATAGTGACAAAACGGAGCGTAGAGAGCGGATAAAATTTAACAACACTGTGTTGTTATATGTTGGTGATCAGCTAACGGATTTTAGTGAAGAATTGAAAGTAGTTGAGCAGGAAACTTTTGAGTATAGTACTGAGTTACTAGAGCAAACCATGAAGTACTTTATTATTCTTCCGAATCCAATGTATGGGGGCTGGGAAAGTAACCTTTACCAGAACAGACCAGGGATGACTAATGAGCAAAAGAATGAAGTTAGATTAAGGTCACTTAATCCTCAATATAAGCCGAAGAAGTGAGGGTACTAGTTCAGAGAGCGAGTGAGGCTTCGGTACTAATTAATCATGAAGAAAGGAAAGAAATAGGTGCCGGCCTGGTAGTGCTGGTAGGTATAGAGGGTGAGGACAGTGAAGAAGATGTAAATTGGTTAGTTTCTAAAGTATCTTCCCTTAGAATTTTTGGTGATGAAAAGGGCAAGATGAACCTTTCATTGGAGGATATTAATGGTGAGCTTTTAATTATTAGTCAGTTCACTTTACACGCTTCTACTAAAAAAGGAAACAGGCCGAGCTATATAAAAGCGGCAAAACCTGAAGTTGCAATTCCCTTGTATAATTACTTTATAGAACAGTGCGAAAAGCAGTTTCCTGCAAAAGTAAAAACAGGAAAATTTGGCGCTGATATGAAAGTCTCATTGGTAAATGATGGCCCCGTCACCATTTGGATAGATTCAAAAAATAGAGAGTAAAATGGCAGAAGGAATAAAAGAAACTCAGGAGGTAGTAGATCAGTGGATAAAAAACCACGGTGTACGCTATTTTAATGAGCTTACCAATATGGCCCAGCTCACAGAAGAGGTAGGTGAGGTAGCTCGTATTATTGCTAGGCGCTATGGTGAGCAAAGCGAAAAGGAAAGTGATAAAACCAAAGACTTGGGCGAAGAACTAGCCGATGTGCTATTTGTAACTCTTTGCCTGGCCAATCAGACTGGCGTGGATTTACAAGCGGCTTTTGATAAAAAAATGGATTTCAAAGCCAAGCGTGATCATGATAGACATCAGAATAATGAGAAGCTGAAGGACTAGTATTTCCTAATAAAAATCTGAGATTTTTTTAAATAAAAAATGCCGCAGACTAAAGGAAATCTGCGACATCTGTTGATAGGTAGTGCTTTTCTACTGTTACAATCTAAACTTCACTCCCGTCCAAATCCATGCCCCGGGTAGCTCTACATTACCACGGTCGTAGTAAGATTCATTTAGTATGTTTTCTACGGTAGCATATATTTCAAACTTTTTCAATTGATAACTCAATCTTGTATTTATTAAAAACACAAGGGGGTATTCTGTCAATTGATTTAATTCGGCATCAAAATAATCACCGTTTCTATCCTGTGTACTCAAGGAATAATTCCAATGGAATTTGCTAAAGAAAGTATGCTGAGCATTCAGTACAAATTTGTTTCGGAGGTAATCAAAAACGTATAGAGATTCATATTCAAAATCCTCATTATCGGTTACCAGGAAGCTATAGCCGAGCTCTATGTAATCCATGTTGATTTTTTCCATTAAATCATTTTTCAGCAACCTGAAAGTTGCGTCAAGCCCGCTAAAGTTGACTTCCGAA
>JAUICR010000045.1 GCA_030427785.1 Bacteroidia bacterium
TACTCTCCCACTGGCGACCAACCTCAGGCTATCAAGCAATTGGTAGAAGGACTGAATAGAGGCGACAAGTTTCAGACCTTAATGGGGGTAACGGGTTCTGGTAAAACTTTTACTGCAGCCAATGTGGTAAAGGAAATAAACCGACCTACACTGGTATTGAGTCATAACAAAACATTGGCTGCACAGCTGTATGGTGAGTTTAAACAGTACTTTCCGGATAATGCGGTAGAATACTTTGTATCCTATTATGATTATTATCAACCCGAGGCTTACCTGCCCACCACCGGAACCTATATTGAAAAAGATCTATCCATAAATGAGGAAATTGAAAAGCTTCGGCTAAGCACCACCTCTTCACTTTTATCGGGAAGAAGGGATGTATTGGTAGTGGCATCTGTTTCCTGCTTATATGGTATTGGAAATCCGCAAGAATTTGCCAATCAGGTTTTTGAAGTGGCAAAGGGCCAAATTATTCCTCGAAACACTTTTTTAAAACATTTGGTAAACGGCTTATACAATAGGACTACTGCTGAATTTTCTAGAGGTAGTTTCCGTGTAAAAGGTGATACAGTAGATGTTTTCCCTGCCTATTCGGATGATGCTTTGCGTTTCCACTTTTGGGGAGATGAGATTGAAGATATTGAACGTTTTGACCCGGCCACACGAGAGGTTTCTGAAAAGTTTGATTCGATACGAATATTCCCGGCCAACATATTTGTTACCAGCAAAGACACATTAAACGCTGCCATCCATAAGATTCAGGATGATATGGTGGAGCAAGTTGATTTTTTTAAAATGAATGGCAGGCCGCTTGAAGCCAAAAGGTTGCAAGAACGCACGGAGTTTGATTTGGAAATGATTAGGGAGCTGGGCTATTGCTCAGGTATCGAAAACTACAGTAGGTACCTAGATGGCCGCCAACCCGGTACCAGACCTTTCTGTTTGTTAGACTATTTTCCTGATGATTTCCTAACTGTAATTGACGAAAGTCATGTTACAATTTCGCAAGTAAAAGCCATGTACGGGGGCGATAGATCGAGGAAGGAAAACTTGGTAGAATATGGTTTTAGGTTACCTGCGGCTATGGATAATCGTCCTTTAAAGTTTGAGGAATTTGAAGAAATTCAAAACCAGGTGCTGTATATAAGTGCTACTCCAGCAGATTATGAACTAGAAAAATCTGGGGGTGTGGTAGTAGAACAACTGATACGCCCTACAGGCCTTTTAGACCCTATTATAGAGGTTCGCCCTGTAGAAAATCAGGTAGATGACTTGATTGAAGAAATTAATATCCGAACCGAGAAAGATGAACGTGTATTGGTAACTACCCTTACCAAGCGAATGGCCGAGGAGCTTACCAAGTACCTTACACGGTACAGCATAAGGTGTAGAAACATTCACTCGGACGTGGACACGCTGGAACGCGTAGAAATTATGCGCGACTTACGACTAGGTGTTTTTGATGTACTTATAGGCGTAAACCTATTGCGTGAAGGTTTGGATTTACCGGAAGTTTCGCTGGTAGCAATTTTAGATGCTGATAAGGAAGGGTTCCTTCGCTCAGAGCGAGCACTGGTGCAAACTGTTGGTAGAGCTGCGCGCCATCTTGAAGGAAAAGCTATAATGTATGCTGATAAAATCACCAATAGTATGAAGCTCACTATTGATGAGACAAACAGAAGACGGTCAGTACAAATGGCATACAACAAAGAGCATGGTATCACCCCTACAGCCCTTAAAAAGTCACGTGAATCTATTCTGGCTGGAGCCGGAGTTACAAGAGCAGCCACTTATATGTCTAACGAGCCATTAAATACTGCTGCTGAGCCTGAAATAGTGTACCTGAATAAGGAACAAATACGAAAGGATATAGAGAAAACGAGAAAGAAAATGGAACTAGCGGCAAAGGCTTTAGACTTTTTGGAGGCCGCTCAACTTCGTGATCAGATTGCCGCTTTAGAAGAAAAAATAGAAAAGCAGTTTGGGTAATGTAGCTCAGGCTTAACTTATCAGTTTCTTTTTTACAAAATACATATCTACGGCCCCCATATTCTTAGCTTCTACTTTGCCTCTGCTTATACACTCAAATGAGTCTTTTACCAACTCATAAGTTACCTTAGAAATATTCACTCTTCCTGGCTCGCTGTGCTGTTCCATTCTTGCAGCCGTATTTACACTTTCACCCCATATATCGTACTGAAATTTCTTAGAACCTACTACTCCGGCCACAACGCTACCTGTGTGAATTCCAATTCGTAGCTCAAAATAGCGTCTGCCGTCTTTTATCCGTTCTTCAGCTAGTTCTTGCACCTTATTAATAAAGGCAAGGGCTGCCGATACAACATCTATTGCCGTAGCGTTATTTTGTGCCGGAACTCCTCCTACAGCCAGGTAGGCATCACCTATGGTTTTTATTTTTTCCATGCCATACTGTTCTATTATTTCATCAAAAGCACGGAAATAAATATCAATTTCTCTTACTAAAGCAGTAGGTGACATTTGCTCCGAAAATTTTGTAAAACCTACGATATCGCAAAACAAAACAGTGACATTATCATAATGCATAGCGGTGGTCACTCCTTTTGACTTTAGCTCCTTTGCGGTATCTGCAGGCAGAATGTTTAGTAGTAATTCGTCCGACCTAATTTTCTCCTGATTGGTCAATCTATATTGCCTAAAAATTACCGCACTTAACATTAAAAACAACACCAAACCAATAGCGTAGGCATTTGACATTATTCGAGTAGCACGCATATCAGCAGTTCTGGTTTCTTCCTCCTTTTTTCGCACTATTTCCTGATGCTCCATGTCATGATACATTTCCATCATTAATAAGCCCTCTTCATTGGACATCTCAATAATTCTTAATTCCAACTCATACTTATTGGTGGCATGTACGTAGGCAGAGTCTAGAAATCCACGCTGTAGCTCAATTTGTTCGAGCAAGGCCTCAGCTTGCATTTGAAAATTCAGGTATTTAGCGGCTTTGGCCCATTTCAGTGCAGCTTTGCCTTTTTCATAGGCCAAGTCATAATTTTGGGTTCTTATCAAAAATTCCGCAAACCTGATGTACCTGGCCGAACGCTTGTAATAACTAGGTTCGTTGGCCCAAAATGGCTCTGCTTTCTCCCAATAGGTCATGGCTGTATCCAATTTGCCCTTGTACTCATTGAAATAGGTTTGCAAACGATAGTAAAGTTCTAAGTCTGTTTTTTCAAGAATCCTCAGTTGTTCAGGATACGTTTCATGATACAATATGTAGAGTCTTTCGAGCCTATGGTTATCAATTAGGTAAGAGCGGTAAAAAGCCCAAAAAATATTATAAATACTCATATATCCCCTTTGGATACTCAATTGCATCAATGCCTCTGCTTCGTCTTCTATTTCCTTCGAAAAATTTAAATAAGAGCTACTTTCTATTCTGTAGAAGGCATTGCTGATCCATGCTAAAGAGTCGGGGTTTTCTTTCGATAAAATAACCTCATTAATCTTATCTCGATATTCTAATGATTTCTCGTAATTCTTATTCAGATGAAACATTGCCGCCAATGCTTCAAGAGTTTTTAAGTTCAATTCACTCAAATTCGCATTGCGTGTGATATCCAAAGCTTGCAGCAAATAAGTAAGGGCCATTTTCTTTTCTTCGAGCCTATTATGACAGTCAGAAATAAGTAATAAGGCCTTTGCTTGTAAATCGCTTAAACCCAATTCGGCACTTTTCGAAACAATCTGATTTGCCTTTTCTTTAGCTTTAAAAAAATGGAAGCTTCGAAACCATGTAAGGCTTTGAAAATAGGAAGCATAACATCGAAGCTCTTCGCTATCTACCGAGTCTGCCAATGCTCCAAATCTATCTACATACATTTGGCTATTGGTGCGCTGTTCAAACTCATCACTATACATGTAATAAGCCTCATAAGTCTTTACTATAAGCGGAGTACTCTTTAGTTTATACGCCACTTGTATAGCTTGCCTACAAATAGAATCTGAAAAATGAAAATTACCCTCGTACTTATTATAATAATATGCCAGATCCAACAAGGCATGCACTTCCTCTACACTTAATTTGTTTGCTTTAGCATACTGCTCATTAAGATGTACTAATGATGCTACAGATGTAGCGCCAGCATTAAACACCAACAAGCAGGATAGAAAAAATAAGAGCTTACGCAGCAGATACAATGAAGGATACAAATACAAGGTTTAGTTTTAAAAAGACTAAATTTAGTTAAATTCACCTCTTAGAGGTATAAAAACATAATAACAACCAAAATCAAACTTTATGAAACCAATGTCATTACCAAAAAACCCACTTAAATATTTACTCGGTATCACTATTATTATTTCCATCTATTCCTTTGGATTTGTGCAAGGAAGCGGATCAGGAGAGGATGGCAGTAAAATTTCGCTGGCTCAAGCCGAACAGTATCATGACAAGTACATGCAATCGGCCGTAAAAATAAATGCAGCGGTAGACGCTTATTATTTAGATTTTTCAACGCTTAATGATCTTAATCAATTGAAAAATCAAAACCCAGGGGCACATGGCATACGGGTATACTTTGGCAAGGACGAAAACAACAAAACGGCCAATGTACTGGTAACTGTAAAAGATGGTAAAGACCAAATAAATGGCCCCATAATAAAATCTGCAGGAAGAGCCGATATATGTCCTAATTCTTGCGATTCTTCAAGCCCTATTCAGAAAAAAGGATAAATGCCATTATGTTAATAGGTTTTGTACCTAAGTAGGAAGAAAAAGCAGCACAGTTATTTTACTTTGCTGCTTTTTCATTTTAATAATACAAATGGACGGTTATTTTGTAGATCAAGAATTAAAGAGCCAAAATTATACGCACAATAAGTTGCCAAAAGGTGAATACGACCATTGCCAATTTATTGATTGCGACTTTTCTGAAATGAATTTTGCCAACTACACTTTTATAGAATGCGAATTCTCCTCCTGCAATTTTAGCTTGGCCAAACTAAAAAATGCCTCTTTTAAACAAGTAATATTTTATGAATGTAAAATGACAGGTATTGACTTTAGTGGCGTCAACCCTTTTCTTTTGGAAATGAGTTTTCATTCCAGCCAATTAAACTTCTCCACCTTTGTAAATCTGCAACTAAAAGGAATGCTATTTAGCAATTGTAATCTGGAGGAAGCTGATTTTTCAGAGGCAGATTTAACGAAAGTAGATTTTAGCCAGTGCAACTTGCGGTCGGCAATTTTTACAAACTGTAACCTACAAGAAGCAGATTTTAGAACAGCCCACCATTATGCCATAAATCCCGAAGTAAATCGCCTTAAGAATGCACGGTTTTCAAAAAACGGATTGGAAGGATTGTTGTACCACTATCAGCTGCGAATAGAATAGCTTATAGCATAGCTTCCTCCATCACGTGATAACGAGGATCGTCTATATGATGCTCTATAACACGCTCTAACTTGGGTGAAGCTTTAATCATCAACCGCTGGCACTCTTCGCTTAGATGCTTTATTCTAATCTCCTTTCCGGCTGCCTCATACTTTTCTACAAGGTTAAAAAGCGCTTCTAGTGCCGAGTGATCCGTTACTCTCGACTCCATAAAATCGAGCACCACTTTATCAGGATCATTATGAACATCAAACTTGCTATTGAAGGCTTGAATACTTCCAAAAAATAAAGGCCCCCAAATTTCATACACTCGGGTTCCATCCTCTAAAAAGTACTTTTTAGCCCTAATACGTTTGGCGTTTTCCCAGGCAAACACCAAGGCGCTAATAATGATTCCTGCCAGCACCGCTATAGCCAAATCAAAAATAACAGTAAGGGCAGAAACGGCTATTAAAACCACCGCATCGCTAAGTGGAATTTTGTTAAGAATACGAAAACTACTCCAGGCAAAAGTGCCAATTACTACCATAAACATTACACCTACCAAAGCCGCGATAGGCACCTGCTCTATTAAGCTTGAAGCAAAAAGAATAAACATTAATAAAGTAACAGCGGCTACAATACCCGAAAGTCTTGTTCTTCCTCCTCCCTTAATATTAATAAGCGATTGGCCTATCATAGCACAACCACCCATTCCGCCAAATAGGCCTGTTACTACATTAGCACCCCCCTGCGCCAAGCATTCACGATTTGAATTTCCCTGGGTTTCAGTCAATTCATCAATAAGGTTTAGAGTCATCAAAGATTCGATCAAACCAATAGCCGCAAGAATCAAAGCATAAGGGCCGATAAAGCTGATGGTTTCCCAATTAAAAGGGACCTTACTAAACGTTTCCCATTGAAACTGGGGCAACCCTCCTTTAAGACCTTGGCCGCCTCCATCTCTAATAAAGCTACCCACGGTACCCACTTGCAAATCGCCCAAAATAACTACAGCAGAAACCACCAAAATAGCCACTAAAGCTTCGGGGATTTTCTTGCTCAACTTTGGCAAGAAAAACATTAGCCCCATCGTAAGGCCTACCAAACCTATCATCAATGCCAGGTTGCTACCTTGTAGCCACACCTTTTCACCATCTACAGTTTCGGTAAACATACCAAGTTGCGAAAGGAAAATCACGATAGCTAAACCATTCACAAAGCCCATCATAACCGGGTGTGGAATTAAACGAACGTATTTTCCAAGCTTAAGAACACCCACCAGCATTTGAATAAAACCCATCAAAATAACCGTAGCAAACAAATAGTAAAGGCCAAGGTTTTCTCCCTCCTGCCCCATATCATTTCCCTGCGCCACCAAACTCACCATCACCACTGCTAAGGCTCCGGTAGCACCACTTATCATTCCTGGTCTTCCGCCAAAAATGGAAGTAATAAGCCCTATCATAAATGCGGCATACAAGCCCACCAATGGGTCTACTCCTGCCACAAATGCAAAAGCCACCGCTTCGGGTACTAAAGCCAGTGCTACGGTAAGTCCACTAAGAATATCGTTCTTGGCGTTTGGGGTACGTTTTCGGATGAGTTGGAACATGGGTAGTTTCTTGTTTAAAAAAGGGCGCAAAAGTAGGCCTTTAAAAAGGGGCTACAAAAATTTATCTAGCTGAATAAAAGGAGATTCAAACCACCACAAGTAGAAAATGTACAACTAAGCGGCTATTAGTTCTTTTTAGATTGTGCAATGGCCGACAATTGATTTAATGCACCTTCAAAGCCCTCGAAGTATTCGTCAAACATGAACTTTGGAATCATCACTTGATCTATGATTTCTTTGGTAACGGCATCATTAAAAGTTTGCTCAACACCCTTACCGGTAGCAATGGCTGTTTGGCTAGTAGCCGCACTTAGCAGAATTACTATTCCATCGTTTCTTTCAGCATCTCCTACTCCCCATTTATTACCAATAGCCGTGGCATACATTACCGCATCTTCCATGGGTTCAATACTTTCTACGGTAAGAATGGTGATTTCATAGCCAAAAGCCTCCTTAAATTTTTCAATGGAAAGAGTAAGAACGTCTTCCTCGGTTTCTTCCAGCAATTCTTCAAAATCATTTACCAACCCATGCGGCTCAGGAAGTTGTTCAAAAACTTTCTCCATTTCCTCACTCACATTTTCCTTATCGGAAGAAGTGTCGCCATTAGATTGGCATGAGCCAAACAGAAAAATTGCAAAACTGAAAGCCAGCGCCTTTATAGAAATAGCTGTAGAAGAAGTGTGTAGCACAGATAATAGTTTTTTTTATAAATCGCTCGAATATATAGAAAAGTCTTTTTGTGAAAATAGAAGGCTTGCTTTCCGGGGCAGTGATTTTTATTCTTTCTTATCTTACAAAATTCATAAATCAGCGTTAAAATTACCTCCTCACTGTACATGTCAGCAACATTATTATATACATTTACTGTCAAACCACTTAACTAATCTTGCACTTGTCTTTTATCCAAAACTTATGAAAAAATATAACCTCCTAATGATGCTTGTATTTGCAAGTATCCAAATAAGTATTGCCCAATCTAGTCCTTTATGGCTGCGATATCCAGCCGTTTCACCTGATGGAAAAACCATAGTATTTAGTTATCAGGGCGACTTGTATACTGTACCTACCCAAGGGGGTGCCGCTTCGGTGCTCACTTTGCACGAGGGGCACGATTATCAGGCCATTTGGTCGCGCGATGGAAAGACGATAGCCTTTGCATCTAACCGCTATGGCAACTACGATGTATTCACTATTCCTGCAGAGGGTGGAATTGCAAAAAGATTAACATTCCACTCATCAAACGATCATCCAAGTGATTTTACCCATGATGATAAAAATGTGATATTCTCTTCTTCGCGATTAGATATTGCCAGCAATCAGCAGTTTCCATCAGGGGTATTACCCGAATTGTATAAAGTACCGACAGTAGGTGGTAGAGTAAAGCAAATACTGAGTACTCCTGCCATAGATGCGCGTATAAGTAGCGATGGCAACACACTTATTTTTCACGACTCAAAAGGCTACGAAGACCCACTAAGAAAACATCATACCTCCTCTGTGGCTCGAGATTTATGGGCTTATGATATATCTGAACAAAAACACACCCAACTCACCAACTATATAGGCGAAGACCGAAACCCCGTATTTGGCACTGATGGCCAAACTGTTTATTACCTTTCTGAGCAATCTGGCTCTTATAATGTGTACAAAATGAGCCTAAGCACACCTAATCAAAGTACAGCACTTACTAGCCTCGCAAACCATCCAATTAGAAGTTTGAGTATTGCCAACAATGGTTTAATGTGCTTTAGTTATCATGGAGAGCTCTATACGTTTCGCGAAGGAGAAGAACCAAAAAAAGTAGCTATTAGCATAGCAGTAGATCAGCGATACAATCCAAACAAAATTATGGAAGTAAATGGTGATGTTTCGGAAATGAGGATTTCACCCAATGGTAAGGAAATAGCCTTTATTAAGCGCGGTGAAGTATTTGTGAGCTCTGTAAAAGAAGGCACCACAAAGAGAATAACTAACACACCTGAGCAAGAGCGCGGACTAGATTTTAGCCCTGATGGACGTTCTCTATTATACGCAAGCGAACGAAACAAAAGCTGGAAACTTTACCAAAGCAAAATAGAGCGCGATGAAGAAAAATATTTTTTCAATTCCACGATAGTCAAGGAAGAACCTGTATTAGAAATTGAAGCGGAGACTTTTCAGGCGCGTTACTCGCCAGATGGAAAGGAGGTAGCCTTTTTAGAAGAACGTACCGCTTTAAAAGTTTTAAATCTAAAGTCAAAAGCTATACGTGAAATAATGCCTGCTTCCAAGTCTTACTCTTATTCTGATGGCGATCAGCACTATGAGTGGTCTCCCGATGGCAAGTGGTTTTTGGTAAACTACCTACAAGAGGAGCAGTGGATAGACCAGGCTGGACTGGTATCGTCTAGTGTAGAAGGAAAAATCATAAACCTGAAACCTACAGGTTATGGCGCTTATACTCCTCAATGGATGATGGATGGTAAAATGATAATGTGGGTGTCAGGTCGCCATGGTATGAAAAACCACGCTAGTTGGGGTGGCGAGCTAGATGTGTACGCCATGTTTATAGATGCCGAAGCTTGGGATCAATACAATATGAACGAAGAGGAATACGACTTGTGGAAAGAAGCTAAGGATGAACTAGAAAAGGAAGAAGAGGAATCCAAAAAAGGAAGCAAAAAGAAAAAAGATGAAAAAGACAAAGAGCTTAAAGAAATAGAAATTGATTTAGATGGAAGGGAAGATCGTGTTAGCAGACTCAGCGTGCATTCAGCTCGTTTATCAGCTGCTATAGTATCTAAAGATGGGCAGAAACTATACTACCTGGCTCGTTTTGAAAAAGGGTATAACCTGTGGGAAACCGACTTGAGGACTAAAGAAACAAAGGTGCTAAGTAAACTTGGAAGCGATTCGGGTGGCGAACTGGAAATGGATAAAGAAGGTAAAAACCTATTTGTATTGAGTGGTGGAAGTATTAGCAAAATAGAGCTGAGTACTGGCGAAAGCGAAGGAGTGAATGTAAATGGCGAAATGGTACTAAATGAAGCGTTGGAAAGAGCCTACTTATTCGAGCACGTTTGGCGCCAAGCCTACAAAAAGTTTTACCGTATTGACATGCAAGGTGTAGATTGGGAGATGTACAAGCAGGCCTATGAGCCATTTTTACCTTATATAAATAACAATGAAGATTTTGCAGAAATGCTTAGCGAATTGCTCGGTGAGCTCAATGCATCTCACACAGGCGCAGGCTATTGGTCGTATGATAAAGGTGGTGACCAAACGGCTTCTCTTGGGCTCTTTTATGACGAAAGCCATAGCGGAGATGGACTACTGATAGCAGCTGTAATGCCAAAAAACCCGGTGCTGACCAAAGACAGTAAAATAAGGCAAGGAGTAATCATTGAAAAAATAGATGGAGTTAGTATTACTGCAGACACTAATTATATTACTATGCTCAACAGAAAAGCGGAAAAGTATATGCTGCTTTCTCTTTACAACCCGGCTACCAAAAAACGCTGGGATGAAGCTGTAAAACCCATATCACGAGGAGAAGAGGGACAGCTGAGATACGAACGATGGGTTCAAAATTGCGATAGTATAGTAGAGGCTCTCTCTGATGGTAAAATTGGATATGTGCACGTACGTGGAATGGATGATGGCAGTTTTAGAAAAGTGTATGAAACAGCCTTAGGAAAACACCATGATAAAGAGGCCTTGATTGTAGACACACGCTTTAATGGAGGCGGCTGGTTGCATGATGATTTGGCTACTTTTTTGGATGGTAAAGAATATATCCAAATGGAGCCTCGTGGGCAGAAGCTTGGTAGCGAGCCTCAGTTTAAATGGCGTAGGCCATCAGCCGTAGTTATGGGCGAAGCCAATTATTCAGATGCTCATATGTTTCCTTTTACTTATCACACTTTAGGTATTGGCAAACTAATAGGAATGCCTGTACCTGGCACCGGAACTGCGGTGTGGTGGGAAGAATTGCAAAATGGAGTAGTATTTGGGATTCCGCAAGTAGGCATGAAAACCCTAGAAGGAGAATACTTGGAGAACAATCAATTGGAGCCAGATATTAAAGTAGCCAATGAAGCTGATGTTGTAGTGAAAGGAAGAGATCAGCAATTGGAAGTTGCCGTGCAGGAATTGATGAAAGGGATAAAATAATTATGAAAAAAGTATGCGTCTATTGTGCTTCTAGCCAAGCCATCGATTCCAAATATTTTGAAGCAACCAAGGAACTTGCTGAGCTTTTAGTTTCTCAAAAAATAGAGGTGGTTTTTGGCGGTGGATCTTCAGGGCTTATGGGCCAATTGGCCGATACCATGCTAGAGCATGGCGGAAAGATAAAAGGCATAATGCCAAAATTTATGAATGAGGTGGAATGGGGTCATAAAATGGTTGCAGACTTTGAGTACACCGAAACTATGCAAGAACGCAAAACCAAGTTTTTAGAAAATATAGACGGTGTAATTACCCTTGCTGGGGGAACAGGCACCTTTGAAGAGCTGCTGGAAACCATTACCCTTAAGCGGTTGGGATTGTTTACCAAACCCATCGTTATTCTGAATACAAATGGCTATTACAACCCACTAATTGAAATGCTAAACCGCAGTGTAGACGAAAACTTTATGCAAGAGCAGCATCAAGAAATGTGGCAATTTGTAGATAGCCCCGAAGAAGTGATTCCCGCTTTGCACACGGCTAGGCCTTGGGCTGCAGATGCCATTAACTTTGCAACGATAAGAAAGGAGGATTAGCTTGTAGGTTTAAGATTAGTTACCTCAAAAATAACATTGTTACAAATCTTAAATAGCCTTATCTTAAGCAAAAAGTAAATAACAACCATTATGAAAAAGACCCTTATTCTTAGCGTGTTAATTCTAATCGGAATTACCGTAAATGCCCAAATGACCTTAAAGCCACACCTAGGACTAAATTTTTCTTTGCTTAGTACTGATCAGGTTGATTACAACGACCCTGCCGCAAGGGCTGGCGCAATGCTGGGCGTGAGTTTAAAGTTTGGGGTAGATTGGTACCTAGAGCCCGGTGTACAGTGGACCAATATGACCTACGAACTGGTTCATGCTTCTGATAATAATCTAAGTTATGAGAACACTATCCAAGGAATCAGAATACCGCTAATGGGCGGATATCAATTTGGTGCGAATGATGATTTCCTTAGACTGCGAATATTTGCAGGGCCAGCTGCTGTAATTGTTACGGGCGTAAAGCAAGAAAATCAATCTGCCAACGTACCTCAAAAGAATGACTTTAGTGATTTTAGCTTTGGTATTAATGGCGGTGCCGGATTAGATGTTTGGTTCCTCTATGTAGATATAGGCTACGAAGTGGGCCTTACCAGCTTTTACAGCAATACTGCCACTTATGGCGATGGAAAAAACGATATGTTTTGGGTGACAGTAGGAGTTAATCTTGGCGGTCAATAAAAACTAATTTCAAATTACAAAGAGGCTATATGATACGTATCATATAGCCTCTTTTATTTTATAGCACAATGGTCATTTGCTCGTATATGTTTGTTGGTAGCAAATATGAAAACCAGCTTTTTTTCTACTCGGCTACACCACAATTTCAAAAACAACCATTGTAAACAACTATACAACAACGACTTGACGCTTGTCGAAAACCCATTCTCCCTATCGGAATTCTCTCATATTTTCGTTTTGTAATTAACGCGTATTATTCACTCTAATCAATTTTATTATGAAAAAAAGCTTACTCGTTCTAACCACTTTTATTGGACTATCAATGTGGGCGCAGCCCTACCATTGGCGCCATGTTAATGCTGAAAGCAGCGTATATACACAGTTGCCTGCAAGTAGTTCAACCATCCTTGCCGGAGACAGGGCTGGTTTTATTAAAAAAACGAATAACACCGGGCTCAATTGGGAAATCGTATACCGAGGTGACGCTACAAGTATTAATGATATAGCCTTTGTTGATGCCAATAAGGGTTTTGCTACTTGCCTACAGCAAGGCCTTTTTTTAACTACCAATGATGGCGGACAAAGCTGGAAACAAAACATTATGCTTGACAGTCTTGGTATTCCTGTAACTCAGCACTTCCATACTGTGGAAATCATTGACAGCAGTACGCTCATCATCAATGGAACTTTTCACACAGGCAAACGCGCTTTTATTAGTACTAATAAGGGTGCGAGCTTTACAGAGCTGGCAGTACCTGGAAATGTGGTTCATGTAGAGGGAGACACTTTATTAGCTTTTGGGCAAGGGGGCTTTACTTTGAATATTTCACTAAGTGTTGATCTTGGTAAAACATGGACATTAGTAAAAAGTGGCCCTGGGCTGGGTAGCAACAACTTTTATTACAATGGCTACGATCAGGTTTCGGTGATTTCTTCAAAAGTGTTTTTCCTATCGTCCAATGATTCAAACCCTGATGGCGTATTTCGCACCTTAGATGGCGGGCTTACTTTTACCATGTTGCCTGATCCTGCTAACAATTTTTATCCTGATTATGTAAACTTTAGCTCAGCCAGCACTGGTATTATTGCCGGAAGGATAAGTTCTGCTGGTTACGGTTTTTTTAGTACTACAGATGCCGGCCAAAACTGGACAGCGCTCTACAGCACCAATACCTACACAGGTCAATTGAAGCCCCCGTTTCTCCCTATTGGTAGCAATACCCTATTTGGCCAACGCTATTTTCATAGCGTAGTGAGCACAGATGGCGGATTGACTTTTACTGACAATAGTGACGATTTCATTCCGGTGGGCACCTATATGACTCAGGATATACAGGTGGCAAACCAAGATAACTTATACGCCTACACCGTGTTAGGCCCTGTTTCATGGCCTACAGCAGATGCTAAGTTATCTAGCGATGGAGGAATGAACTGGTTTGATATGAAAGATAGTAGTGGAACCCTATTGGAAAATGTAATGGGAAATATGCAGGTGATTTCTGCAGATACCGTTCTCTACACCTATGGCAACAGCATCAGGCGGTTTGTAAAAAATGGTAGTGGTAGTGGACGTGTAATTTATTCCAAAACTGGTTTCGGTAGCAGTATTAATCGGATGGTAAGGAGCGGCTCTCAACTCTTAGCTTTTACCTCCAGTTATGTGTACTACAGCAGCGACCGCGGTAGAACTTGGAATAGTAAATCCGGCTCGCTCAATACAGGTGACAATAAGATTATCCAGTTTACTGACTTTTCAAATATTTATGCTCTTCAAAATACGCAACTACTTAAGAGTACTGATACTGGAAGAACCTGGGTGGATGTAACCAACGGTATAACCTTGAGCACCATAGGCACTAGCAGCACTATGGGCATGACGGTGAAAAGCGCCAATGAAGTGATCGTATATGGCACTGCTGGTAGATTGTACCGCACTACCGATGCAGGCCAAAACTGGACCGACCTTAAACCCAACTTACCCCAAACACCTGTAGACTTAAGGTATTATAACTTCCGATTTATGGAGTTTAGAGATAATATGATAGGCTATGCTGGAGATAGGGCTGCCAATGGTGGACGCTATGTATTACAAACTTTAGATGGCGGTGTTAATTGGAGCTTTTATAATGGCGGACAATCTATGGTAGTGCCCATGGATATGCATTTTGCAGACACTGCCACTGCTTACATGATAGGTGGAGTTGGTCCCAATGTGGTAAGATACTATAGCGATGCGAATTATGTAACAGATACCGTTACCGCTAATGGACAAGTATCTTCGGGTACGGCCTTAGGCGAAAACAGCTTTAATGCCATAAGCATATACCCTAACCCTGCCGGACACTATTGCAGGGTAGATGGCGTACAGGTAAACAAAGCTTGGCTCTACAATTTACAGGGTGAGAAAATTCCATTACCTAATGTGAATAACAACAGGATAAGTAAAATGGCCCCGGGCATGTATATCTTAATGATTGAAGATGTGCAGAAGCAACTATTCAATCACAAACTTATGATACACTAAAAAACAAAAAGTGCCTGCGACTTACTGCCGCAGGCACTTTTTTCTTTCTGCTTTTTTGTTCTTTACCACGCGACCTTGAATTTTTCCATGCCTCACTCCCTAAACATACCCCTGCGCCTGAAGATTAAAGCTCTTACTCAAGACTGTCACTACCATAGTTTAACTTCTCCCATTCAGAAAGATCCACCTCTTGTACCTGCTCCTGAAGTTTTTGGTTTCGCTCCACTAAAGCCCTTTCTGAAAAGTAAATAACAGTTGTAACCCAAAAAGCTGTTCCAGCTATCAATAGCAACAACCTTTGTTAAAACTTCCTTTTAAAATTTTCACTCTTTAACCCCATCAATGAAAAACCAACACGCCATTTCCCAAGTAAAATAAAAGGTGCCACCAGAAAGATGTAGACCATCTCCTTGGGCTTATATCCCTCCACTTTATTCTTCTCCTTTTGCTGTTGCCAAGCTTCCTCTATCCTCTTATCTGCCTGCTTAAACTCTTCAAGAACTTTATTTTGATAATCTTCTGAAACACCTCTTCTTAGCAATTCTCTTTTCGCTTGTTTAATTGCATCACGCTGCCACAGATTTTCATTAGAATGTGCGATTGAAATTAATTCGTCCGTCTCTCTTTCTTTAATTGGGGGACTGTATTGCTCCATTTTAAAGTTCCTTTATAAAACACACCTCATTTAATGCACTAATCTTATCTCTATACTCCACTATATTAAGTGAGTCTCCTGAGAGCTTTAACACAGATTTATTCACTGAGAATATCGCATTAAAAAGATCAATTTTATTTATAGGAATTAGAAAAATAACATCTCCAAATCTGCCAATTTTATAATAATATATATTCTCCATCCTTTTCGAATAGTCCAATTTGATTAAGTCATTCTCACAGAATATCACTTTTCCTTTTGCGGAAATGTTTTTTCTAGAAGGGACATCACTATAATAAGTCTCTATGAAAGATGAATCTTCGTTAATCTTTAAAGATAAACCCGAGTAAACTCCTGCTCGTGGATACAAATACCTTCCTTTTAAAATCAGGCTCTCATTAGAATCCAATCGCACATCCTCAATCAGATCCTGGGAAGTGTCATAAACCATGTTAAGGCTAAATGAGGTAAGCGCCAAAGTCTTTTCATACCGTTTGCAAGATGTCAAACAAAGTATAATTCCAAAAAACAACAATATTCGAGACCAATTAACCATTCGGAAATATAATATCATTTCTAACAGTAAACGCCAACTCCTAAACATACCCCTGCGCCTGGAGATTAAATAAAGCCGCATACTTTCCATTTTTGGCAATTAATTCTTCATGGCTGCCCAACTCAAGTAAACCTCCATTTTCTAGAAACAAAATACGATCTGCCATTCGCACCGTACTAAAGCGGTGGCTTATCAAAACAGCCGTTTTTCCTTTCATCAGCTCTGCAAAACGAATGAACACTTCATTTTCGGCTTTAGCATCCAAAGCACTTGTAGGCTCATCTAATATCAGCAACTGCGCATTGCCCATATAGGCTCGCGCCAAAGCTATCTTCTGCCATTCTCCCCCACTCAGGTCTACGCTTCCTTCAAATCGTTTTCCTAATAATTGTTCGTATCCTTCAGGCAATTTACTTATTACGTTGTCCGCCAAACTCTTTACAGCACTCGTTTCTATCAGTTCCTTATTACCTCTCTGTTTTATACTACCTACCGCAATATTTTCATCTGCCTTCAACTGGAACTTTACAAAATCCTGAAAAATCACACTCACTTCTCTGCGCAGGTTCGCCAGGTCATAATCTCGTAGATCCACACCATCCAACAAAATCCTTCCCTCTGTGGGTTCGTACAATCTCGAAAGCAATTTTACCAGTGTGGTTTTACCAGCGCCATTCTCTCCTACCAATGCCAGCTTTTCACCTACATTCAAATGAAAATTCAAATCCTTTAAAGAATACTTTTCGGCCCCTGGGTATTTAAAACCAACATTCTCAAAAGTGAACCCCTGCTTAATAGGATTGGGAACTGGTAGCTTTTTATCTTCCAGCTTAATCTGAGATTTAAGCTCAAAAAAATCAAACAAATCCTGAAGATATAAGGCACTTTCAGCTATTTGGCTAAAACGATTCATAATGCTTTGCAACATATTGCGCATTTGTAAAAATGAACCCGCCAGGAAAGTCAACTTTCCCAAACTAATATCTCCTTGCACAGTATCTATTATAATAAAAGCGTAAGCTCCATAGTAAGCCACCGTACCCACCGAGCTGAGCAAACTTCCCCATAAGGCACGATTGGTAGCCAATGATTTATTGGCTTTAAAATACTTATCAGCCAGCACCTTAAAGCGCTCTGCAATAAAGTCCTGTAGACCGAAAATCTTAATCTCCTTAGCTGTTTCGTCACTGGCACCTATATATCTTAGATAATCCAGTTCCCTGCGCTGTGGAGTCCAACTGCGGGTAAGGCTATAAGTCCTTTCGCTAAAGGTAGTTTCGCCCAAAAAAGACGGAATAATAGCGATGAACAAAATCAGAATAAGAATTGGCTTGAAGGCGATCAAACCCACTGCAAAAAACACAATGGTGATAATATCCTGCAACTGGGTAAGCACTTGACTCATCAGCACCGTACGGCTGGTGGTTTGCCTCCGGGCTCTTTCTAGCTTATCGTAAAATTTGCTGTCTTCAAACTGATATAAATCTAATGAGGCCGCATGCTGAATCAATCGCACCGATGTTTGATTACTAAACAAATCGCCCAGTAAACTATCCAGCAGCGTAATACTTCTATTGATAACGTCACTTAGTACAGCAAGGCCAAGCTCTATACCAAGGTACCACCATATCAAATTAAAAACCGGTGTGGGAGCTGCTATTTGAACAATGATTTCATCAATAATCAATTTGCCCACCCACAGCATCAGTACAGGAATTGCGGCTTTTATTACTCGCAAGGCTATATTGCCAATAGTCATGAGTGGGCTTGTGGCCCAAATAAGTGCGAAAAAGCGAGGAAGATTTTTGAAAGCGCTTACACGTTCTTTTACACTTACCTTTTTACTGCTCGGTTCCGAAGGATTTCTGAGTATTGCCATTGGGGCAAATATCCTGAATTGGCAGCTTTTTTAGTGAAATCTCTATACGGATTATCTATAAGGTAAAAATCAGAAAACCCTTTACATTTGTGGGATGATTACAAGCAAAATTAAAGAGCTGATAGAGCGTGAGATTGAGGCCATACGCAACATTCCTGTTGATGGAATAATACAAGAAGCGGTAGATCTTATTTACGAACAAGTACACCAAAAGAAAGGAAAAGTAGTGGTGAGCGGTATGGGCAAAGCGGGCCAGATAGGCGTAAACATTGCCACCACCTTAAGCTCTACGGGTACCCCCTCTATATTCCTTCACCCCAGTGAATCGCAGCATGGCGACTTGGGCATGGTGCAGGAAAATGACGTTATGTTTCTCATTTCAAACTCGGGGAAAACCCGTGAAATAATAGAACTGGAAACTTTGGTAAAGCGCCTATACCCTTCCATCAAAATAATTGGCCTTACCGGAAACCCGGATGGTGAACTGGCACAATTTAGCGATGTATGCCTATTAACAGGAAACCCAAAGGAGATTTGCCCACTAGGCCTTACCCCTACTACCTCTACCACAGTAATGACCGTAACCGGTGATGTACTGGTAGTACTTATGATGGAGAAAATTGGCTTTACTAAAGAGGAATACGCCAAGCGCCATCATAGCGGATATTTGGGCGATATGGCTAGACGCAAGTGATAGCGGGACTTTTAAACATAAACACATATGGGATATAAAGTGAATTGATTTTATCCCCTAGTTGGCGCACATGCAAAAATGAA
>JAUICR010000046.1 GCA_030427785.1 Bacteroidia bacterium
AAGGGTCATAGTGTGCCTAAGGGATTGGCCTCGTTTATGGAGCCTTTAGTAGTGTTTGTGAGAAACGACATTGCTATGCCAAATATTGGTCCAAAGTACGAGCGCTTTATGCCACTTTTACTTACTATGTTTTTCCTTATTTGGACATTAAACTTAATAGGATTGGTGCCGTTTTTTCCGGGGTCAGCCAATGTGAGTGGTAATATTGCCTTTACCTTGACTATGGCCGTTGTTACTCTTTTGGTGACTAACTTTAGTGGAAACAAGGCATATTGGAAACACATATTACTACCACCAGTGCCTTGGCCGCTTTGGATTATCATGATACCTGTAGAAGTAATAGGTATCCTTACTAAGCCTTTCGCACTTATGGTTCGTTTGTTTGCCAACATTACCGCGGGTCATATTATTGTATTGAGTCTTATCTCTCTAATATTTATTTTCAAAACTCCAGCTATGGGAGCTGTTTCAGTGCCATTTGCATTGTTTATCTCAGTGTTGGAGCTATTAGTGGCTGCTTTGCAAGCCTATATTTTCACGATGCTCACTGCGCTGTTCATTGGTTCAGCAGTTGCAGATGATCATCATTAGTAATTTGAGTGTATTGTTTAATAATAAATCTTGATTAATTATGAGTTTTGCTGCAATTGGAGCTGGTTTAGCCGTTATCGGTGCTGGTATTGGTATCGGACAAATAGGTGGGCGTGCAATGGATGGTATTGCCCGTCAGCCAGAAGCTAGTGGAAAAATCCAAACTGCGATGATTATTGCTGCTGCATTGGTAGAGGGTGTTGCCCTTTTCGGTGTTGTAGTAGCTTTGATTTCGTAATCATTTTGGAACACAAAACTGAACTTGCTAACGGTTGGTTAGCAGGTTCAGTTTACTCTGTTTAAACAAAGAATTTACATTTAACTGTTAGATAAAATGGATTTAGTTACCCCAGATATCGGTCTCTTATTTTGGACCTCGGTTACGTTTATCATCCTTCTTTTCCTTTTAGGAAAGTTTGCATGGAAACCCATCTTGAAGGCTGTAAAAGATCGTGAAACCTCCATAGAGGATGCCTTGAAATCTGCCGATAAAGCGCGTGCAGAGATGCAATCGTTAAAGGCTGACAACGAGCAGATACTGCGCGAAGCAAGATTAGAGCGCGATGGTGTATTGAAAGATGCCCGCGAAATGCGTGATAAAATGATAGCTGAAGCAAAATCAAAAGCCAGTGAAGAGGCTGCTAAGGTAGTAGCAAAAGCCCGCGAGCAAATAGAAGCGGAAAGAATGGCGGCTATTGTTGATTTAAAGAATAAAGTGGCCAATATCTCTATAGAGATTGCTGAGAAAGTATTACGCAAGGAGTTAGAAAATAAGGAAAGTCAAGTAGGATTGGTAGAGGACCAACTAAAGGACTTTAATCTAAACTAAGGCAGATGATCGTTACCACCTTAAATCGCAGATACGCGAAGTCAATTCTAGAATTGGCTAATGAGCAAAATAAACTGGAGGAGGTAAGAAGGGACATGGCCTTAATTGCTAAGGTGATTGATTCTTCTAGAGATTTGAAAGTCTTATTAAAGAGCCCGGTAGTTCATGCTGATAAAAAGCAATCTATTCTTACTGAGATTTTTGGCAATCAGCTGGGCGAGCTTTCAAATGCCTTTATTAGCATAATACTTAGAAAAGGTCGTGAGGCTGAATTGGAAGGTATTGCTATCGGTTTCCAGAATTTGTATAACGTATATAAAGGAATAGAGGAGGCTACCATTACCACTGCAAATGAATTGACTACTCAACAGCATGATGAGATAGTTGCAAAACTAAAAGCAGTAACCGGTAGTCAAATTGAAATTAAGCAAATAGTAGATCCATCTATCATAGGTGGAATAAAAATAAGAGTAGGAGACAAGCAGTACAATGGTAGCATCGCCTATCAGCTTGCACAACTTAAGCTGCAGTTTAAGGACAACGCTTATATCGCAGATTTTTAAAAATATTATTGATAAAGGATAATAAAATGGCAGAAGTAAAACCCGCTGAAGTATCAGCAATCTTAAGACAACAACTTGCTGGATTCAAAAGTGAATCTGAATTAGAAGAAGTAGGAACTGTTCTTCAGGTAGGTGATGGTATAGCCCGTGCCTACGGTTTGGGAAAAGCACAAGCTGGTGAGTTGGTAGAATTTGAAAACGGCCTAAGAGGTATTGTACTTAACCTTGAAGAGGATAACGTAGGTATTGTACTTTTAGGTAGTGCTGAAGAAATAAAAGAAGGGAGTACCGTAAAACGTACCAACCAAATTGCCTCTATCAATGTAGGTGAAGGTATGTTGGGTCGTGTGGTAGACACTCTAGGAAACCCAATTGACGGAAAAGGACCTATTCAAGGTCAGACTTATGAAATGCCATTGGAGCGCAAAGCACCAGGGGTTATCTTTCGTGAGCCAGTAACCGAGCCACTACAAACAGGTATAAAGGCAATTGATGCTATGGTGCCAGTAGGAAGAGGCCAGCGTGAGCTTATCATTGGCGACCGTCAAACTGGTAAAACCACCGTTGCGATTGATACGATTATCAACCAAAAAGAATTTTACGATAGAGGAGAGCCTGTATTCTGTATCTATGTGGCTATTGGCCAAAAAGGATCTACAGTAGCGGGTATCGTTAAAACTCTGGAAGACAAAGGAGCGATGGCTTACACAGTAATCGTAGCTTCTAATGCAGCTGATCCTGCTCCTATGCAGTTTTATGCTCCATTTGCAGGTGCAGCCATTGGTGAGTTTTTCCGCGATACTGGTCGTCCGGCTTTAATTATCTATGATGATTTATCAAAACAAGCTGTAGCTTACCGTGAGGTTTCTCTACTATTGAGACGTCCTCCAGGTCGTGAGGCATATCCTGGTGATGTATTCTACCTTCATAGCCGCTTATTGGAGCGTGCTGCAAAGGTGATTAATGATGACACCATTGCTGCCCAGATGAATGACTTGCCAGAGTCCTTGAGACCATTGGTAAAAGGTGGTGGTTCATTAACAGCACTTCCAATTATTGAAACACAAGCGGGTGACGTATCTGCCTATATTCCTACCAACGTAATTTCGATTACTGACGGTCAGATTTTCTTGGAGAACGACTTATTCCTTGCGGGTGTACGTCCGGCAATTAACGTAGGTATTTCGGTATCTCGTGTAGGGGGTAATGCTCAAATCAAGTCTATGAAGAAAGTTGCGGGTACTCTTAAGTTAGATCAAGCACAGTTCCGCGAGCTTGAGGCATTTGCTAAGTTTGGTTCTGACCTTGATGCTGCTACTATGGCGGTAATTAATAAAGGTAGAAGAAACGTAGAAATACTAAAACAAGGTGTAAATAGCCCTGTGGCTGTAGAGAAGCAAATTGCTATCATATATGTGGGTACTAAAGGTTTAATCAACAATGTGCCTGTAGAGAAAGTGAAAGAGTTTGAAACTGAATTCCTTGATTTCTTAGCCAACAAGCACCAAGGTGTATTGGATACGCTTAAGAGCGGTAAACTTACCGATGAGGTAACTGCAACTCTTGAAAAAGTAGCAAAGGATTTATCGTCTAAATATTAGATATAAGCAGCAAGCCGGTGAAAACTGGCTTGCGGCTGAATAACAGCAAACTGGAAAATGGCGAATTTAAAAGATCTTAGAAACAGAATCACCTCGGTATCTTCTACCATGCAGATTACTTCTGCAATGAAGATGGTATCGGCCGCTAAGCTCAAACGTGCACAGGATGCTATCGTAAGAATGCGCCCTTACGCGCAAAAGCTCGAGGAGATTTTAGTAAACCTAAGCGCATCATTAGATAGCGCAGAAGGAGTATATGCTCGAAAGGCCGAAAAGGAAAGCAAGGTTTTGATAGTGGCTGTTTCGTCCAATAGAGGTTTGGCAGGAGCGTTTAACGCAAATATTGTGAAGGCAATACAGAAGGAGATAAACGCTAATCCGGATGCTCAGTTCAATATTTACGGAATAGGTAAGAAAGCCTATGATGTAATTGCTAAAAGAGGCGTAAAATCTATTGGACAAAAGAATGATCTGTACAACGAGCTTACCTTTGATGCGGTTAGCGAAATTGCAGAAATGCTAATGGAGCGTTTTCGTGATGGAGAGTACGATAGAATTTCTATTGTATATAACCAATTCAAAAATGCAGCGGTACAGTATGTACAAGTAGAGCAGTTTTTGCCAGTGCGCGAAGTAGAAGGAGATGTAAGCGCAGCCTCAGCCGGAGATTATATCTATGAGCCAGGCAAAGAGGAAATCCTAACAGACTTGATTCCTAAATCTTTAAAGACTCAATTGTTTAAAGCAGTGCTGGATAGCTTTGCTTCTGAGCACGGTGCTCGTATGACGGCTATGCATAAAGCAACCGACAATGCTACCGAGCTGAGAAAGCAATTGAAACTTTCGTACAACAAAGCTCGTCAGGCTGCTATTACCAACGAAATCTTAGAGATTGTAGGTGGTGCAGAAGCGCTTAAGAGCTAGAGAAAATATAGTACTGAGTATTCAGTACAAAGTAATAAGAACCCTGATTGGCACACGCTGGTCAGGGTTTTTTGGTTTAAATTGCATAACATATGCGTGAAAAAATTGCGGGTGTTGCAGAAGTGATTGTTTCCCTTCTATGGTTCTATCGAAACTGGAAAATCATTCAAAACTATCAAGTAGAAGGTAACCTATATCTTTTCATGATTTCGCATTGGGTGCTTGTTTTGGAATGTATTATTGGTGGTATCGGAGTTGTTCTAGGCATTTTGGTTTTTACCAAGAAGGTGAGGATAAAAACAGGTTTTATCGGTTTCACACTCTGCTGGGCAATTGGCTTCCTAATTGAATTTTTTGATATCACATTTTGAAACAAATGCCGAAAGCAAGAATCACTAAAATTCAATTGGAACGAGGTTTCCTCCAAATCGAAACCCTGGCCCGAGAAATCTGGACCGAGCACTACACCCCTATTATTGGCTCATCTCAAGTAGAATATATGCTCAATAAGTTTCAATCGGTAGCAACTATGCAAAAGCAGGTAAGTGAGGGTTATGAATACTATGGAATACATGAAGCAAATGAACTAATAGGTTACTTTTCTTTTTTACCTGAGGCGAATTCTTTATTTCTGAGTAAAATCTATGTGTTGGCCGAAAAGCGCGGAAAAGGTGTAGGGTCCATGGCAATGAAATTTATAGAGAGCGAAGCTGAGAAAAGGGGTTTACCATCTCTTAGGCTCACCGTAAACAAATACAACCCTAGCATAGCTATCTATCTCAAAATGGGCTTTGAGAATGTGGGGCCTGTGGTGTTTGACATCGGAGGTGGTTACATTATGGATGATTACGAAATGCAAAAGGAATTATAGTGGCAAGAAAATTAATGGTCTTAGATTTGATATGCTAGAGCAACCATTGAAAACCATCTTTTGAAAGTTTTAAAGTTAACACTCAGGGTTCGTATTTTCCTCTCAATGATTTTGATAATCCTTGTGGCGTTTTTCCTCACAGGGGGTATTATGTTTTATCACTTCAGAAATTCTACTGAGCGCTACCACGAAGAGCGTTTGCGCAGAAAGGAGTATGCCGTGCGTGAGTCTATCAATTACTTTTTGCGCGAACAGCAGCACTTAGATCCAAGTAATGATTCTATCGTAAGTCTATTTGACGAAAAGATATGTGAGTTGTCAAAAATCAACACAATGGATATCAGTATTTATAGCCTGGATGGACAAATGTTGATTGCAAGTAACCCAACATTACGCGAAAAAGGCCTGGTATCCGAAAGCCTAACTCCGAGCCTTTTGCGAACCATAAAATACGAAACCTCGCAGGTAGTTGTAGAAAACAAGAATGACTCGATGCGTTACCTGTCATCCTATGACGTAATACACAATTATAAAGGCAAGCCTTTGGCTATTGTGAATGTACCCTATTTTGACACTAGAGACATTCACGAACAGGATGTTCAAAATTTTTTAATGCGGCTTGGTGAGATTTATTTATTGCTATTCTTAATTTCCATAGTCATCGCCTACTTTCTGTCCAATTATATTACGAGCTCCTTACAGGCCATTGGCCAAAAATTAAAGGACACTAAAATAAATGGTATCAATCCACCTCTCCAATGGCGTTTTGATGATGAAATAGGCACCCTTGTAAATGAGTACAACCGAATGCTTGGCGAACTTGAAAAGAGCGCTGTGATACTAGCTCAAACTGAGCGCGAAAACGCATGGAAAGAAATGGCTAAGCAAGTGGCGCATGAAATAAAGAATCCATTGACACCCATGAGGCTAAACGTACAATATTTGCAGGCAAAGGGAGAAAACCTAAGCAAAGAGAAGCTGGAGGATTTTTGTGAAGGAATGATAGATCAGATAGATGCATTGGGGCGCATTTCTGATGCCTTTTCGCGCTTTGCTACCATGCCTAAGATCAAGAAGGAAAAAGTGCCATTAAAAGAAATTATTCATCGTATTACGGCCTTGTATCCTGACGGCTCTACCAAGCTTGTGTGCGAGGAGCCTGAGATAACCTTAGAGACCGATAAAGATCAACTGATACGGGTAATGAATAACCTGTTGGCCAATGCATTTCAATCGATACCTGAAGGCAGAACTCCAGAAGTAACCGTTAGTATTAAGTCGCTAATAAATGAGGTGCTAATATCTGTAAGCGACAATGGGCAAGGCATAGCAGAAGAGCAACGGGAGAAAATATTTGAACCAAAATTTACCACAAAAACCAGCGGTATGGGTTTGGGGCTTTCTATGGTAAAAAATATATTAACCAGCCTTGGAGGCCATGTAGAACTGGAGTCAGAAGTGGGTAAGGGTAGTACTTTCAAAATCACCTTACCGAAGGCTTAAGTAGAGGTTTTACGTTTCTTACATTTGGCAAATCATCTAATAAACGAACCATGCGGAACTTGATTTTTTTTACAATACTTATGTGTAGTGCAGGATTGTTATCGGCACAGAAACCTTCTTCAGAAAATAAAACTACCGGAACTATACAGGTGGTGGGTGAGGCCATGATGACAATAACAGCCGACTATGTTGAGATTTCGATAAATGTATCCAATGAAGCTGCATCAG
Organism: Bacteroidia bacterium; assembly: GCA_030427785.1. Lineage (GTDB taxonomy): Bacteria > Bacteroidota > Bacteroidia > Flavobacteriales > Schleiferiaceae > Owenweeksia. The sequence continues at coordinate 7,111 of JAUICR010000046.1, forward strand.
CACAAGAGGCCCACAAGAAAACTACCGAAGAAATGGCAAAGGCGCTGAAGATGCTTAAAGCCAACCAAAGTGTAACAGAGCTGCAAACTACCATGGTAACCGTGCGCCCCAGAAACTATGGAAACTCGAATAGTATGCGCTATTTTGCCAATCAATCCTTGAACTTCAGGTTAAACGATATTAGCCAATACGATAATTTAATGCTTTCATTATTCGAAAATGGCATAAACGGTATGGGCGGGGTAAATTTCAGGTCTACCAAGGCCGCTAGTTTCAATGATGAATTAATGGTAATAGCCTTAGAGGATGCTCGCAAAAAAGCCATTCTTATGGCAAGAGTATATGGCCAAGAAGTGGTTATGGCGCTTAGCATTTCTGAAACAGCACAAGGCAATCAAGGCCCATCTCCCATGTTTTCGGCAGAGTATAAGGCAGGCAGTGCTGATCCGTCTATTTCGGAGGGAACAATCCAACTTGTGCAAAATGTATTTGTAGAATTTCAACTTAAATAATCTTAGATCTATGGCTTTTGAAAATGTAGTAGTCAACCACGAAGAGCAATATTCTGTTCTTACTATTAATAGACCAAATCAACTAAACGCCCTTAATAAGCAAACTATACAGGAGCTAAATCAAGCGCTGAAAGAAATTAATACGAATGATAAGATTAGAGTATTAATAATTACCGGTAGTGGAGAAAAAGCCTTTGTGGCGGGCGCAGATATCAAAGAGTTCGCAGATTTTTCGGTAGGCCAAGGAACTGACTTGGCGGCTAAAGGACAGGAGTTACTTTTTGATTTTATCGAAAACTTTAATAAACCAGTTATTGCCGCTGTAAATGGTTTTGCATTAGGCGGTGGCTTAGAGCTGGCTATGGCCTGTCATATAAGAATAGCTTCAGATAATGCAAAGCTCGGCTTACCCGAAACGGGTTTGGGATTGATTCCTGGATATGGAGGAACCCAACGATTGGCTAGGCTGGTAGGCCATGGTAGAGCTATAGAAATGATTGCTACAGCCGGAATGATAGGAGCCGATAGGGCGCATGAAATAGGTTTGGTAAATCATATATGCGCACAACCCGAGTTGCTAGATAAGGCAAGAGAAATGGCCACAAAAATTGCCCGAAACTCACCTAAGGCTTTGAGCAGCGCCATACGAAGTGTAAACGCAGGCTATCAAGCTGGGGTAAATGGATATAAGGTAGAAATTGATGAATTTGGAAAATGTTTCGGAACATCAGACTTTAAAGAGGGCACCACGGCATTTCTGGAAAAAAGGAAACCGAAGTTTTAGTGTTGCAGGAACCCCACCATTATACAATTAAAAAAACGGCTCGCTATTACCTAAGCGGGCCGGTAAAGGATTACTACCCGCATGTATGTTTTGTGCTGCATGGCTATGGGCAGTTGGTGCCTTATTTTTTACGTCACTTTGAGGAATTGGGCCGAAAGGATACCCTTTTTATTGCCCCCGAGGGTCTTCATAGGTTTTATCTAAATGAGACGCAACGAAGAGTGGGAGCTAGCTGGATGACCAAAGAAGACAGATTGAATGACATTGATGACTATTGCAGATACCTGGATCAGTTGTATGAGCACTTTATAGATAAAGTGTTGGTGGCTGACACGGTAGGTGTATTTGCCTTTTCGCAGGGTGTGGCTACAGGTACGCGATGGCTGCATAATTCGAGAAATCCTTTCGATTATTTTTTGAATTACGCAGGTACTTTTCCTCCTGATGTGAACTATGACACCACGAGTAATCGTGTTAAGAAAATCCTTTGGCGCATGTATGTAGGTAGAGAGGATGAGTTTATCTCTCAACAGAAATTTGAAGAAAGCTTTGATCTACTTAGTATGAAAGGATTTAATATCGAAAGAGATTTTTATGAAGGCCCGCATAAGCTCCTTAAGCCCGTTTTGCAGGATTTGTTTGATAGGATTATAGGCTCTTCTATTCTGTAAAATCGTCCAAATCACGTCTTTCCTTTTTGGTAGGCCTGCCAGTGCCTTTATCGCGGTTAAAGTTTTGCATCATCTGCATAAAATCTCTTTTGTCTAGCTCTTCTTGGCTGGTAATGTCCTTTATATAGTCGGGCACAAGCTTGGCACCCAATCGCGATTTTGGTAGAGCAGTTACGGCTATTGCATAAGTAATACCCTCTTTTTTAAATTGGATTTCGTCATTTATTTTTATTATACGAGAAGGTTTTACCACTTCATTATTCACACTTACCTTATTGAGCTTTACCGCCTCAGAGGCTAAGCTACGTGTCTTATATTTTCTTACACACCACAAAAATTTATCTACTCGCATGAAAGCATACTTTGAAATCCCAATTTTAATCAATACTTATGTATTTTAGCATATAAACCTAGAAAGAACCTAACCCTTACTGGCGAGGTATTGATACCCACAACTCCAGGGCGACATACAACAGTGAATTTATGAAGAAGCTCAAATGTATAATTGTAGACGATGACGCTTTATCGAGAGAGACTCTACGAAACCTAATAGGAAGACACGATAACCTAAGACTTATAGGTACCTACCACAATGCTTTAGAGGGCAAAATGGGATTGGTAAAGAATGAAGTGGATTTAATGTTTCTGGACGTGGAAATGCCCGAGATGACCGGTTTTGAGCTGCTAGATGATTTTAAGCGAGTACCACAAGTAGTGATGGTAACTGCTGAAAAGAAGTATGCTTTTGAAGCTTTTGAGTATGATGTTACAGACTTTTTATCAAAACCTCTTGATAAACCACGTTTCGACAAGGCCATAGAAAAAGTACTTTATTACAACGAAAACCTCACTCAAACAGTAGAGGATTTAAACATCGTATTTAAGTGCAATGGAGCCTTGGTAAAGCTGGCTTGTGGAAAAATAGACTACATAGAGGCTATGGGCGATTATATAAAGGTGGTGGCTGGTGACGAAAGTTATGTAGTGCACAGTACCATGAAGGCTTTTATTGCTCAACTACCTGATGCATTCCTTCGTGTTCACAAATCCTATATTGTAAACCTGGACAAGGTGCTAGAAATTGATGATAATTTTGTAGTGGGAGATTACTTTAACCTACCGGTTAGCCGTTCGTATAAGTCGGATGTAAAGACTAAATTTAAGCAGTATCTATAATTGATAAAGCTGTACTGTTACTGTGGTACCCTGGTTATTTTTGCTTTCTAAATGAACTTTACCGCCAAGTATTTCCACCATATTTTTTACTCTAAAAAGCCCATTGCCCTTATGTTCTCTATCGGGTTCTGATTTGTAGCTTTTATACATCTTAAATAGCTGTTCATGAGGGATACTTGGGTCTATTCCTATACCGTTATCCATTATTTTAATGGATACCCAGCCGCCCTCAATACATGATTGCACCATTATTTCCAAAGGAGCATCGGTTCTTTTAGACTCAATAGCGTTTGAAATTAATTCAGTTAAGATCGCCTCAATAAAATAGCTGGAGTATTGAATGCTGCCGGGATTTTCTAAATCAGTGGATAAATTGATTTTAGAAATATTACCCTGCTGTTCTATTGTAGAGAGCACCTTTTCAAAGCACTCTTTCAAGTGGATGGTTTCAAAAGGCTTTACCGTCTCAGAATAATCCAGCAAGAGCTGCGATAAATCCTCAATCATTTCAAAGAGCACGTCAGAACCTTCCTTTAGATGTTCTAACATTTCAACCTTTTGTTCAGGGTTTTCAACAGAATCCATCAAAGAGAAGATCATTCTCATGCCCGCCATAGGAGAACGTAGGTTGTGTGAAGCCATTTTTCCTAAAAAATCCAAATGCTCGTAACGATTCTGCTCGCTTCTAGCTACATGTGCGTGTGCTTTTTTCATAATGCTGAATGTGGGCATTAAAGTAAAGAAATACCTGAACAAGTACGCGGAAAGTCTGTTACTAAAGTCTTTAGGTTTCAGGAAAAATAGATGGCACAAAAAAACCCGACACTTTGGTATCGGGTTTTCTTTTAAGCTCCTCCTCTTGGGCTCGAACCAAGGACCCTCTGATTAACAGTCAGATTTAATATGCTTAGCATTTGCGCATCAAAGATAAACAAGTATTCCTTTAAGCCTTTCTATAAAAGGGATAATGGTAAGTATTCAAAAATTGTCATTGTAAGTTCTTTGTCGTTTGTAGCTATAACTGTGTGCTAAAATGTGTGCTAAATTTATATCTTTGAATAAAAATAGCTGAATCAATTGAAAAAAATTAATCAACAACAGGCCAAGGCCAAAGTGATCCTTGAAACACGAAACAAGCTAAAACAAGTTGATGACAGGGGTGAAACCCTGTACTCTATCAAGTTGCGTGTTACTTGGATGCGAAAAAGGCGCTATTACAAGTTGAAAATTCAACCTCTTAGTCAAAAGGATTGGGATAGGATTGAGAGGGGAACTAGGCTCGGTAGCGAGTTGGAGGCCGTTCTTGACTCCGTTCAGGTCATTGAAGCTAACGCACGTGAAATTTTAGCGACTATGCAGTCATTTGGTTTTGATCGATTTAAGGAAGAATTTTTTGTGGATCACACAATCGATAAAAATGATGTGTATGCCGCTTTTGGCAAATACATTCAGAGTCTACATAAGGAAGGCAGAACGAGTACTGCAATAAACTATAATTGTAGTTTAAGTAGTCTAAAGAAATTTCGGCAGAGTTTGGTGTTTACTGATGTTACACCTGAGTTTTTACAAGATTATGAGGATTGGATGTTTGAAAAAGATTCGTCTCCATCTACTGTTGGGATTTACCTGAGGGCTCTTAGGGTAATTCTCAATATTGCATTAACAGATGGGCTGATTGAAACTGAGCAATACCCATTTGGGAAAAAAAGCCATAAAAAATATCAAATTCCTGCTGGACGTAACGTGAAGAAGGCAGTTTCCGATGAAGAGTTGGAATTAATTAAGAACCATAACCCAGTTGAGGGAAGTAGAGCTGAGAAGGCAAGAAGCTTTTGGCTGTTTTGCTATTATATCAACGGGATGAACGTCAAGGACGTTGCTAACCTTAAGTGGGAAAACATCGATCGGGAAGCAGGTATGATTCGGTTTGTTCGAAAGAAAACTGAACGTGCGAATAAAGGGAAGACAAAACTGATTACCGCTGAATTAGGGGATTTTGCTAAACAGGTAATTGAGAAATATGGTAAACCATCAAAGAACCCAAAGGATTATATATTTCCAGTATTGAATGATTCAATGACACCTGAAGAAGTATTTAAAAAGCTATACGGATTTACCAAGATGATTAATTTGGGAATGAAGCAAGTCGCTACAGAGCTAGGGATTAAAAAAGGGATTACGACATACACTGCTCGTCATACGCATGCAACTGTTCTGCTACGGAACGGAGCTACTCCTTTTGACATTAAGGAAAACTTGGGCCATGCTAGCCTGAAAACTACTGAGAATTATTTGGGGGGTATAGATGATGTTAGGAAAAAGAAAATGGCCTCTTTCCTTTAGGCTCCAAGGGCTTTAAGGGCTCGTGTTCTTCTTTCCTCTTTTGTCAGTTTTCTAAATTGTTGGAACCACACTTTTATTTCACCTGTGTTAAAGACCAAGTTTTTACCCGGCTTTGAGTGGGGGATTTTTCCATCACAAACCCAGCGATAAATGGTACTCTTTGACCTGGAGGTGTAATTAACTACCCAGTCAATGCTGACATTCCTGTCATCGTTTTCAATAAGAGTGTTCTTAACTACTGTTAATGGGCTGGTTTCAGTCGAACTAGAGATGTTATGAGTCTGAAGTGTGAGCTTGTTCTTTCTCGCTTGTATAACCCCCTCACAGGCCTTTAAATCGCTCAGAACTGCGAGCATGTTGTTTATTACCTTAAGTTGATCCTGTGGAGTAAGATCGGTTGAAATCCTTGCTAGATAAGCTAATACAACATCAATAGAGTTGTCAGATAATTTTGCTAATGTACTCGTCATATTCAATCTTCATGTATTAATTAAGCGGTAATGTTTTTGTTGTTTGAGTCGGGGCTTGTAGCTTCTTCTACTGTGGCATTAAGTAATCTCAGTAGAAAGTCATTCAATGACTCAATTGACTGTTGGTGAATCTTCTTCATTCAACAACGCGTAGATGAGCCCCAAAAAGAATTTCACCAAAATGATTTGGCTTATTGCGGAACTCAAGCATATCAATTATTTCTTTTTGAGTATCGCAGTCTACTTGTTTTTTCTTTAAAACTTTTGTCATGTAATCTTGATAATAAATTCATATGGTATGGTCTTTTTATCGATGAGCCAAACTTATAAATTTAATTTCAACTACGCAACAACTGCCTGATTATAAATATTTTACCAAGATTTGGTAAAAACTTTGGTCGAAATTATAACGGGTAGTTTTTAGATGCCTGATGTGTGAAAACATTTTTTGCTAAATATGATTTAACGCTAATAAAAACAGCGAAGGAAATATGGACCTAGATATCCAAAACATTTAATTTCATGTAAAGAGATGGGCGAGAACAGTATAATCAAAATCAAAACAATGCGATAATAGGCTACTTCATAATTTTATCCTGAAAGATCATCTGTAAGCTTGACGGTTAAACCCATTTTAAGGGTGTGTGTTCGCTTATTTTATGCTAAGGTCACCTAGTGAGGTTAGGAAAGACTTAAGGCTTCTAAGGTGCTTAAAATCACATGCACGGACTTTATTGCTAGAGGCAGTGACTTCTTTAACTTATTAACCCCGTATTTAATCAGCTTAAAAGATACCATAGGGGGTATAAAAAGAAGCCGATAGTAGAGCATGCTTCATTGCTGGTAGTCATAAGCGAACAGGATGCATAAAGCGGGTATTTTCAAAAGTTGGTATACTATGGTTCTGTTCTGCCTAGAAAATAATTTTCGAGAAACTTAAGATGAACAAATATTGGTTCTTACAATCATCGTTATTAGGATGATTCCTGACTGAAATTCTGTTAGGAACAGGAGTTGGGTTTTGATTGATTTCAGTAACAATTTTTATACCCCCTATGTAATTGTAGTAAGTTACGTAAAGTTTAATGTAGTTATAGTAAGTTAAATTGTTTCAGAATTTTCGTTGGAATCCTTCTTCAGGATTCTAACCTAAAAAAATTAAAAATAAAAAAAGGGTAATTTTCAGATTTAACGAAAAAATATTTACACGATCCAAGCACCGTAGTTGTGCAAGTATAGAACTGAGCTGCATGGTTCTTAATCCCTTTGCAGAGCTTTTTAGAGTTAAAGCTTTCGAAAAACTGTTTACGTGTTATCACGTAGTAAATATGATTGTAGAGCTTGTGATAAAATCTATAAGTTTTCAGCTCCTAACAGTTAAAGTATAGTGAAATTTTCAAATTTAGTTTAAGGGTTTTTCATAGAGTGCTACGATTTTAAGTTTGATTGTATTTTTTCCACCAACACATTTCTCTTAAACTAATCGCACACTTTGAGGCTATACTTAGCTATACCGTTGAAGCATTATCGCCCGTGATTTACAATTTCTCACTGGTTTATTGATCTTTAAAAAAGAAAAATTAAAATTGATTCAATGCGGTAAAATAATCTAATTAGATGTTAGGTTTTTAGTTGGAGTTCTTTAGTGGTAATTAAAAAGCAATAATGGGTTATCATCTGGTTGAATGAAATAATTAGGTAAACGTTGAATAAATCGTCAAAGGAGGCTAGAGCTTAGAAGTAGAATAACAGAGAGCATGACTAATAAAGAAGAAGCGTTTTTACAGTTTTATATAGCCAATGGGTTAAATCCAGGGCGTAAGGCAGAGTTATATCGTTTGGCCTATGGGAAGGAAGTTGAGAATATTCAAGATTCATCTTTAGAGACTTATGCTAAAAGATTGCTAGCAAAGCCCGAAGCCAAAGAATACATTAAAAGGCATCAGCCAAATGACGTAGTAAGAAGTGAGTTGCTCTTGGATGCCATAAAGGAACTAAATGAGCTACTTAAGGTTAATTCAAAAGTGAGTGACGTTCTAGCCATAAGGCGTGAGATAAGGTTGCATCTAACTGATTTATCCAAATGTGTAGATATCGTTGAAGCAACAAATAAAGATGAGTGGAAAATGTATCCTTATTTTATTACTGTTACCATACCAACTGATTCAAATGAAGAAGCGAAATACGAAGATTATATTAGGCAGCTCACAAAGCCATCAGGATCCTCAAAATTACTTTTGGTAAATGGAACCACCATTAAGGAATTGGCTGTGATTACGGGAGAAAACGCCTTAACGAATAAGGAAATTGAGGATGGCGTCAAAAATAATGAGTTCGCATTTGCACTTAAAACAAAACGATAAGTGTTTATAGTTCTCTTTCATGCTAAAAGATCAGTAACCTGGTTATATTATTATGGTTAACTTCTATGTGGTATTGTAGAGAATTATCCAAACGAAGAACTCAACTCAAACATAGGCATATACATGGCCACTAGAATTAAGGCAACAATGATACCTAGGAAGACAATAATGATGGGTTCCATTGTGTTGCCAAGCATTTTGGCCTTATGTGCAAGTTCCTCCTCCATCTGAAGGGAGATTTTATTAAAAATGAGACCCAATTGATTAGTTTCTTCCCCTACCTTAATCAGAGCAATTAATCTAGAGTCATACACGCTGTATTGAGCCATGCTCTCGTTAATACTTTTGCCTTGTAAAATACTATTCTTTACACCATCGAGAGAGCTGGAAATTGGATGAAACCGAACCATCCGTTGGGATAGTTCGAGGGCTTCAGTAATCGGTACTTTTGAGCTGATTAAGAGATTCATGCTTTGCACCATTCTCAGGACGTAGGATTTTAACAAAAGACTCCCAAAAATTGGAATTCGTATTAGAAGACCATCTCTAAATTTTTGATAGCGTTCTTTCTTCTTATTTAGGATGTGAAAAATTATTAGAGGAATAGTAATGAAGGCAAGAACGATTAGAAAACTGCCAAAACTCTCAGAAAAGTTAATGATCACCTTGGTGAGCCATGGTAATTCACCACCCATGCGAAGGAAGATGTCTTTGAACATGGGCACCATATAGGTAAACATAAAAGCTACAGCCAAAAATGCTGTGGCTAGAATAATTAATGGGTACGTTAGAGCACCAATTATTGAGCGTCTCTGTTGAATTTTTTGAGCGTAAAAGGAAGCAAGTCGTTGCAGAATTTGAATGAGATTTCCAGTTTCCTCACCTATTTTTATAGAAAAGAACTCATACGCACTAAACTTCTTTTGATTACGAAGTACTTCTGAAAATCTAGCCCCTTGTGTGAGTTCATGAATAATATTTAAAAGTAGCTCTTTGTGTTTTGCTTTCTTTTGCTGATCGGCCAATAAATCAAGTGCCGACTTGATGTTCATTCCAGCTTCAAGTAGCAAAGCTAGTTCGCCATAAAACATTTCTCTGAAAGCATCATTGAGTTTGTTTCCTCCAATTTCATGAGACAGAATGTTTTTTAAACCATCAAATAAATTGCCTGTGGAGGGTTTTGGATCGCGTTTAGATTCTGGAGTAATATTTTTTAATGAAACGGCCATTGGTCAAAAAGTATTACTTGTAACAATGCCTCTATTTACAATTGTTTCAAGGCTATAAGACTTCTTGAATCTAAGCACCATTTCTGAATCATTATCCGTTAATAATTCAAAAGAAATCAACCCAACAAGTCCACCATATTCCGATTCGGAGCTTGAGATTTTTACTGTTCCAATTTCAAATCTGAAAGGTGTCGGTTCATCCTTTATTATTGTTTCTCTGACGATGAAATTGCTGTCAGTCGTCCAAATAATTTCCTGATTTGAACGGTAAAGGATAAGGCCCAAGGGGAGGTGCTTTACCGAATCACACTGATCCAAATCTTTAGCAAATGTTGCCCTAAAACCAAGTAGTTCAGCATTGAGAGTGTTACTGTGACTACTTCTAATAAAATAGTGATTTATCATTTGAACCACCGAATAGGAAAGAATAATGACAAAAGAAGAGATAACCATGATAACGATCAATTCTGTAAGCGTAAACGCTTTTAGCTTTTGCTTGTATTTAATGATTCGCATAGATTAATCTTTTCCGGGTGTATATTAATCGATCCTTGTTATCAGTCACTTCGATTTTTAATTCAAATAAGGATTCATTTTTGTGAACAACGGACCTAATTAGATTTAGGTTTTCACTTTCTACTTGCAGCGCCAACCCACTTAAAAGGTTGAAATAATTTTGATTGGTGCTGTCCGCCATCTCAGAACTTATTTGCTGTGCTTTCAGCAATGTTTCCATAGAAGAGGAAGGCGTATTAGTAGCCATGAATATCATCATGCTGAATCCGCTCACTAAAGACACAATAGTCATGGCCACCAATGTTTCAACTAAGGTGGAAGACCTTAGTTTCACTAATATTTTAGCCATGATATGATTTTTGAGGTGGATTGTTCGTTTTCAAATGGAACAGTTGCAAAGTCCGTTACAATTTTTGATCGATCTATTTGACCATTTAATATGTGGTTTTCATAAATACCTGAAGGGGTAGAAAGTAAAAATCGGTTACAAATGACACTTCCTTCCACGAGCCCTCCCAGTTCTAAATTGTTCTCTGCGTAAACAAGACCCTTAATACTAGATCCGTCTTCAATTTCAACACTGAGCCTGTTTGTTTTTCTTAAAGATTCGCTGAAACTCAAAATGGCTCCAAATAATTGAGCGCCACTTGATATTTTGCAATAAGCTTCCTTTTCTGTCGAACCGATACTTATAAACGAACTGGGGTATAGAAGCTTTGAATTCGATCTAAGAATTAAGGAGTCAGAAGTCACAGTATGAACTCTAGCTGTAGTGTTTTCTTCGAACACTATTCTGGGAGCGATCAGCATTACCTGATCCAAGCTTGACGCAGCTGATACGGAAATATTATTTTTTGAAATAATTATGATGTTTCCATCAAGTTGGTAATTGTCTATTTTGATGGGGCTATTGGAAAGGGCAACAAGTGTTTTTTTTGAAAAAGAATGCGATAAGCTCATTGGGATATTCTCAAACTCTATAACGCTGTCGAACGGATCAAAATATCCATCCAAATAGCTTTCCCAATGGGCTTTTATAGCTTTTTCTGGCACTAGTTTTTTCTCCGTGCTTAGGAATTTTGACCCATAAACTAGTTGATCCCTATGATAGTTTTTTCCCTCTACATAGGCTCTGTCAACTCCCTTGATCGGTAGAAATACATTTCCTTTTAGCAAAGCAGTTCCGTCTAATTGAAGCTTTCGATTATTATCACTCAACCAAAGGGCTAAGTTCGCATGACTAGGGCATGAATAACCAATAATACATGATTTGTGGTATGAAGTACCTTTAGATTTTGCCCTTGAAGAAACCGACTTAAAGGCTCCCCAAGGTTTGGTTATCACATAAACTGAATCAGAGCCGTCATTAAATAAATCAAACCAACTGGAATGGCTTATTTCATAATTGGAGGACATGGCTAGCGCAACCCCTG
>JAUICR010000292.1 GCA_030427785.1 Bacteroidia bacterium
CCGCTTAAAAAATTTTATATGTATAAGACGCTCTTAATTTTTGCTCTCAACCTTTTCACCTTTTCCCTTTTTTCCCAGTCTATCATTCCTTGTCATACCGATGAGAATGAGGAAGAATATCTTCAAGCACATCCCGAACTTAGAGCCGAATTTGAGAACGCCAAAGATGAGCTTTTTTCAAATGCTGAAAAGCTCCTAAAATCAAGTGCCGAAACCGAATCAGTGGTTAAAACCATTCCTGTAGTTTTTCATGTTATTTACAATTCTCCTATAGATAATATAGGTGTAGCGCAAATTGAAGACGCTATGAGAATATTGAATGAAGATTTTAGAAGATTAAATCCAGATGCCTCTAACTTAAGACCCATATTCAACACTCGCGCTGCCGATCCTGAAGTAGAGTTTGCCCTAGCAAGGATAGACGAAAATGGAAATTGCACAGACGGAATTACCCGCATGCAATCGTCATTATCAGTAGAAGCGCTTCCCAGAAATGATGTGAAAAAACTAGTGCAATGGGATCCAACGCGTTACCTTAATGTGTGGGTGGTAAACAGTATTGCAAATACTAGTGGAGGTAGTGGCCTTGTGCTAGGTTATGCAAACTTCCCTTGGATGGCGGCCTCTACCGATGGGGTTGTTATTCGCCATGACGCACTAGGCTTAGTAGGAACTGCCGCTTATGATGGCAGAACATTAACACATGAGGTGGGTCATTATTTAGGATTACTACACACTTTTCAAGGTGGCTGCAATGGCGGTGATGGAGTGGCCGATACACCCCCTGTGGCTAGTGCCAACTACGGTTGCAACTTTAATGCAAACAGCTGCAGCGAATCTCCAAACTTTCCTGATATGATTGAAAACTTCATGGACTATAGCGATGGAGCCTGCCAAAACACCTATACCAATGGACAAAGTGCTGTAATGAACAGCGCCATGACCACATTTAATCTGCGAAAAGACCTGTGGACAAATGCTAATCTTATTTCTACCGGGGTAATTAATCCACCTGATTGTACGCCTACCGCCAAGTTTGATATTTCGGACCAGGTGATATGTGTGGGCGATCCTGTACAATTTACAGATGAATCAGAAGATGGTGTGCCAAGCAACTACCTATGGGACCTGCCGGGTAGCAATGTAGGAACCAGCACTGACCCCAACCCTTTGGTTACCTACAACAGTCCGGGTAAATATGCCGTAACACTAACGGTAGGAAACACTGCCGGGAGCACCAGTGTAACCAATGTATATGCTGTAACGGTGAAGCCCAGCTGGACACATTTTCAGGCAGAATGGAAAGAAGACTTTGAAGAGCCTACACTAAATGTGAAGGATATGGATTTCTTTAGCACCTATGATGATGTTATGTTCGAATCTTCTAATGCCGCTTCTTCATCTGGTGCCCAATCTTTGTTTTTAAACAATTTTGATGCTGTTGAACCCAATGATATTGACTACTTCATTAGTCCCATGGTTTCTACACTCTTTGCCAACGATATTTCATTAAACTTTGACTTTGCCTACGCTCCAAGACAAGGGGTTGAATTTGACAGACTAAGAGTCCTGGTATCGACTGATTGTGGAAAAAACTGGACTGTGCTTCGCTCGTATGCTGCTTTTGCATTGCGTACCGCATCACCTAGCCTTGTGCCTTTTGTACCTAGTTCTCCATCCGAGTGGAAATCAGTGAGTATAGACATCAGCAGCTTTGAAGACAAGGGCCCTGTACTTTTCAAATTTGAGTTTGCTGGTGATGGTGGCAATAATTTTTACCTCGACAACATCAATGTAAAATCAGCCAACGTTGGGATCAAAGAAATGCAGATGGCCGAATCTATCCAGCTATTTCCAAATCCTGCAAAAAATGCAGTAAACCTTTCTTTTGAATTGGAGTCAAATAAAGACTTTGAGCTTAGCCTAACTGATGTAAATGGAAAAATGGTACGCAGCCAAAGAGTATCATACAATACAAAGGAGTACACAATGAACTTGGATAACGTGGCTGCAGGGGTGTACCTATTAAGCATCAAAATAGGTGACCAAAAGGTGACTAAAAAACTTATAATAGAATAATGCTATACCGGATATTGCTCCTACTCTTGGTAGCCTCACAAATGGGAGCACAAGAGTATGGCACCTTAAAAATTTACATCTCTCCACCACCAGAAACCATCATGATAGACGATGAAATTCTGGCTTATTCAAATATGGCCATACTAAAACCTGGCAAATATTTTTTGAAAGCTTGGGCTCCTGACAGAAAGCTGCTGGACACCATAGTGGAAGTAAAGGCCGATCAGGTAACCAATTTCTTTTATAGAATGAAATTGGATAAAGCCTATCTGGATTTTCAAGTAGTGAATGACGAGTATGCTCGAAAAAAAACCAAACACATTGGGCTGCCAGCAATGGCCACAGCGCTTGTAGCAGGCAGCTTGGTTTTTACTTATATAAAAGGCCAGAGCCTCTATAATGAGACTGTAGACGCGTATGAAGAATACGTTTATGCTCCTTACAATATAGATAGTAAAGCTGAGAATTTTGAAACAGCTCAGAGTCAATATCGTGGATATGTTACCGCCTATTACATAGAGTGGGGAGCTCTAGCTGTATGTGGTTATTTTTTATACAAAGGCATAAAGGCTATGAAAACAATCGAACAACCTGTTTACAAGCCATCAAAAAATCCATTGGAACTGAACAATGTAGGGATGGGTAGAGATAGATACGGCAATTACACCATAGGATTCACTTTTTCGATAAACTAATGAAAGCAAGCCTCACTGTAAGCATCATATTGATTCTTTTTACCTCTTGTTTAAAAACTGATATTCTGAAACAAGAAACGGAAGGGAATTTCCAATTTTCTGACTTCTATTTATCTGGAGAATTTCAAGATCAATTCAATATTTCCATTGAAGACCTTGTAATAATTAAATCTACTAGTAGCACAGGAGTGCTCACCTGTAGACCTACTTTTAAGATTAAACTTGATCCGGCATACGCAAATAAATTAAGTGAATATTGGGATCAAAGAATAAGGTTAATCGTTTCCGATTTAACCAACCAAACTCCTGATGAATCAATGCTAACCTATGATTTTGGTGAATTATTGCCCATCGAAAAACGCAAAAGTGTAGAGTGCGGAAAACCGAAGTATTTTACCTGCACCTTACAATTGGTAACTCCTGCATCGCAGGTAATAGCCGT
>JAUICR010000047.1 GCA_030427785.1 Bacteroidia bacterium
TGTACACTATCTCCTCGCCCGGTATAAATCACCCCGTTAGGATCAATCAACCAATTATAACCGATATCATCCCACCCATTTGTATTTACATGAAAATCCCAAATTCCTTCTACCGTAGCAGCATAATTGCTACTACTATTTGCCCCAGCTGAATGATGAACGATGATATGATTGGTAGTAGTAAAAGTAGGATTAGTGGGAGGAGGACATAATCCCCCCGGGCACCAACAAGAACGATTGCATACTAATGGCTGTACACATGAACAATTTGCTGATCCTGCTAAAATGTTTGCTTCCGATTTAGAAATAGTTGTTCCTGAATATATTCTTAAAGTAATAGGCTTTTCTATGTTTTCTTCAGCTTTAAAAATTATTGCCGAAAAACCACCTATCATTCCTCCATCCCACACGGTTCTATCACCCACGCCACCTTCATTAAACCTCGTAAAAACCACCCATTCTGACCATGAATTATTTCTAAAGGTTTTATACCAAAGTTGCGTCTCTACTTCACTCTGTAGCATAGAGGCAGAAACATATACTTCAGACAAATCTTCATCAAAAAAAAGCTGACTTGACTGTAAAGACGTGGAAAAATCCAATTGATAGGTAGTAGCATGCTGCGCTATTAATTGAGAAATACTCAACACAAACATTCCTATGGACAGACGTAATAATTTTAATTTCTTCATTTCCTTTTTATAGGAATATTATAAAACACAGACCAGGTAAGGCCTAATGCAACATCTGCATCTGTTTTAGCAAAGCCAGGTATTACGTAGGGTTCCAGCACATTATAATTATTGCCCGACAACAATACCTTTCCGCGGATAGACCACCCAATAAATACATTCTTTGCAAAGAATAACTCTGCTTTCATTCCAAACACCGCTTCTAGCCAATAAGCGCTTAGTTGCTCTTTTGATATTTCTACGGTACGGTTGCCCCAGTAACTTTGTAACTGCACGTTATCTGCATGGTTTTCATAAAAAGCCATTCCGTAGCGTAAACCCACATAAATAATATCTAGATCTTCCTGATTATGAAGAATGTCATAATCAAACCCTAATCTTCCATAAGTACCATTTAGTTCATAATTATACAAATCACTTTGTGGTATCGCTTTATCATATCCGCCTTCAAGGGTTGCATAAAAATTCTCTCGCCATTCATAATCTACAGAAACTTCAAAACCTTGTATGCTGGGATCAATAATTTGAAATACATAATTAGCTAAATCTACTCCAATGCGAATTCCTGACTTTAGCACAGGGGGTTTTGCAGCATTATCTACCTCTTGGGCTGTCAGGGAAATAGATGCTATGAAACAAAATATGCTAAAAATAAATCTTAACATGTTCGGTAGTTTCATTAGTAACATTTGTATTTATCACGTACACAGAATCTATGTAATTGCTTGAAGAAGTAGCTTTTAATACTTGATAGTTTGTAATAAATCCACAAGTTTCTGATAAGAGTTTTAAGGTTCTTTTGCTAGTAATAGAAAGTGTATCGCTACCCTTGTTACCAAATTTTAAGTAATACTTGGTTTCATCCTGGTAGGGGTTTAACTGGAGTCTTACAAAAGATACTTCCTGTGCTGAGCTGTACAAAGAATCATTTAAACCAACACCTATGGCCGATAGTACAGCTATGGTGGTATCCACCTCTACGCTATCTTTTATTATAGCATACATCCCTAGTGTAAGGGTAACATCTTTACTTAATAGGCATGTTTCTTCCTTTTGGCAAGAGCTAAAACTAAAAGCAACTCCCACTAAGATTACCACTAAGAATATGTGAAACTTGTATTTCATGTAATGTTTTACAAAAGACTGTAAAAATAAACTTCCGGCCCATGATTTTCACAAGCCGGAAGTTTAACCAAATATCAAACTAGAATAAAATCAAAAGCCTATCACTTACCTTTCTGCTTATTAATTTCATCCTGCAATTCTCTACGCAATTTCTGTTCCCTTTCTAACGACCGTCTTTTATACTGTGTAAACTCTTCCTCTAAATCTGCATTTAAAGCCTTTGTTTGTTTAGTAACGGCTTGTGTATTTTTATACAAAATGATAAATACTATCACACTTATAGAAAGGGTAAAAATAATACCCCACATCAGCATACGGTAAGAGCTTTTCTGCATGGGCATACCTACCCAGGCCATACTATTTGTCTTAATGCGTGCACCTGTTAAGCTATCTTTTGTTAACACCAGTTTTGAACTAAGATCCTTTATTTCCAAGTCTTTAGCTTTAATCTGGCTCTCAATTTTCTTCTTTTCGCTTTGCTGAAAAGCAATAGAATCACTTAAATTTTTACCAAATTTAGCTACCCAAGGTTTTTTAATGTTTTTATACTCCTGATACGATGGTGATTCATCAATCATGTAATTGTACTGACTAAGAATTGTTCCCCCATCCAAAGAAGCTTCTTGCTCAGTAGTGCTCACCTCTTCTTCCTGACTCATCACTAGCATGGGTAGCATACATAATGCTATCAAGCACATCTTTTTGAATATCACAATAATTGTTTTGATTAAAATTTTTAGAATGATTTCCTAATTTCTTAGGTTTCAGAGGGCAAAAATAAGTTTATCCTGTTGATTAAGGAAAATCTAAAATTCACTTTTGTTTTGAGCCTCAAAAGTCATCAGCTGTAATTTTAAAATACCTGCTACACTTAAGCTATCTACTATTTCTCCATTTCTTACCATATCGTATACCTCTTCTAGCTTCACGCGCTTTACTTGTAGCTTCTCAGTTTCATCAGGATCCACTTGATGCATCGTCAAATTTTTAGCTGTATAAATCATAGCTACTTCGGTGGTGGCAGAGTTGCTCAAATCCATTTCCTGTATTAACTCCCACTCCTGTGCCTTGAGACCAGTTTCTTCTAATAATTCCCTCTTAGCCGAAATGATAGGATCTACATCCAATGGGCCTCCGCCTTCTACTATTTCCCAGGTAAACTTTCCATCAAATGGATATCTCTCTTGTCCTACCAGCCAGGTATACCCTTCATTATCAATCGGTATCACACCTATTGCCAAGTTTTTAAACTTTACTACGCCATAAATACCTTCTCCGCCATTAGGATTAAGAACTTTACTCTCGCTTACTTCTATCCAAGGGTTAGAATATTTTACTTCGGTTTCCAATTCTGTCCAGCTTCCTCTCATTCGAGGGAATTTTATCTTACTCATCTGATTCTTTTTCCAGAGCTTTTCTTTTTTGCTCTCTTTCTATGATTCTATCATACCTGCGGCCGTACTTTATTTGCTCGCCATTGTATTTTATCTCTTCGCCATTATCGTATTCTATTGATATTATTTCTTCTCCCATTTCATCATAGTATTGCCATATACCATTTTTCTGGCCACCACTATAAGGTCCTCTTTCTTTCACTTTACCATTAGGATAATACCAAATGTGCATACCTGTTCTCAGTCCATTTTCAAAATTTCCTTCAAAGGATAAAGCTTCATTTTTAAGAAAATAATATTTCCATTTTCCATTTCTTTCCCCTTCAAAATAAGAACCAATTTCGCGATGGTCATTCATTTCAAAAAACCATTCGCCTTCTTTAAATCCTTCTACATAATTTCCTTTGGTTATTACTGTGCCTGAATCACTGTATTCAATAGAAG
This sequence comes from Bacteroidia bacterium, assembly GCA_030427785.1. Taxonomy (GTDB): domain Bacteria; phylum Bacteroidota; class Bacteroidia; order Flavobacteriales; family Schleiferiaceae; genus Owenweeksia. The sequence goes on from JAUICR010000047.1 coordinate 3,656, forward strand.
GTCCTTCTTCAAAACCGCTTTCATATTCTTCTTCTCTCCAGGTTTGGCCATTTTGGTAAGTCCAAATCCATAATCCATCTGGTAAGCCTCGTACATAGCTACCCGTTTGTTCTATAGTGCCTTGTATATAATAGTACTTCCACAAGCCCACTTTTAAATTATCCTTATATCTACCTTCAGCTTTTAATTCTCCAGTTTCATAATACTCTTTCCACAAGCCTTGTTTCAATCCATTTTCATCTACAATACCTTCAAACAAAACAACCCCATCATTATATATTTTAGAGGATATTACATTCCCTTCATCATCGTATTCTCTATGTACACCTTGTGGAACTCCGTTGGTATAGGATCCTTTAAAAGCCAATTTTCCGGTTTGAGGATTCAAAGTTCTTCGTATTTCCACCTTGGCTACCTCTTGGCTATTTTCTTGTAACACACCCATCACCCATTTTTCTACCTTTATTAAGTTGCCATTTGGCTGATAATACTTCCAGTATCCGTGCTTTAAATTATTGAGATAGGTACCTTCTACTTTAAATTTTCTATTAGTAAAAAATTCTACCCATAGCCCCTGTTTTTGCTCTTGCTGATCTTTCCTGTTTATCGCTTGCTTTTTGGTAAGTACACCAGCTTTGTAGGTTAGTAAAGTGATAATTAATTCCTTGTCATATTCATAACCATTGCCTTTTTCCAGTCCGTCTACAAAAGGAATTTCCATAGTTAGGTTTCCTTTTAAATCATAAAGCCTCGTATAGCCTTGCAGTTTATCATCTACAAAAGATTCTTCCTTTACTACTTGTCCATCTCTAAACGTTTTTCTTAAGCCATTTTTAATGTCTTTTTCATAGTTTATTTCTACAGTTTTGGCGCCTTGTTCACTGTAAAAAATCCATGGTCCATCTAGCTTAAAATCTTTCCTATTACCTTCGGCCTTTATATTTCCGTTGCGGTAATAGCTTTTCCAATAGGCATCCGGTTTACCGTTTCTTAAGTAACCCTCGCTGCTTTTAGCACCTGTTTCGTAGTAGTAAGTAGTAAATACCAAACTGTCATTTGTTCCGCTTTGAGCAAACGAATGTAGCGCACTTCCAAAGAAGCCTAAAAAGCAAAGCGTTCTTAATAACATCTATTTTTCTTTTTTTAAATTTTATATAACTATGGTAATAATAGTATCCTGTTAATTAGGTTGAAAACTAAACAAAGGGTTGCTTGGTTTATTCACTTGTCAACAATTATTAACGATTATTCATAGTTTATTCACATAATAAAGTATTCAGCCCTAATGGAAAACGAAATTAATTAACAATTGTTAGGAAGCTCATGAAGATTGTATTTTTGAAAAACTTTTTTGATAGCAATAGTTAATAGTGTTGATAGTTATGGTGAAGAAAGGCACAAAAACTTTTAACTAAGTATAGTGGTAGTTCCGAAAGTACGTGCATCAAGAATAATAATTGAGAAAAGCAAAGGTTTTATTTCAATAGTAATTAACAGTGCGTTAATCTTTTAGCCAAAATTCTTGTTAATTATAAAACCTTGATTTTTAAAGACATTACACAGTTGTTAGCTTTTATTAACAGAGTAAATTTTAGTAGCACAGAAAAAGAAAAATATGAAAATTTCTATCGGTTCCGATCATGCGGGTTATCAATTAAAAGAGAAAATCAAAGCACTATTAGTAGGTAAAAACATTGAGGTAGAGGATTTTGGTAGCTACAGCGAAGAAAGTGTAGATTACCCAGACTTTGCGCATCCCGTGGCCAATGCCGTAGAAAGCGGAACATCTAATTTAGGTATTGTGATATGCGGCAGTGGTAATGGTATTAATATGACTGTTAATAAACATCAAGGTATACGCTCAGCCTTGTGTTGGAACGAAGAGTTGGCAAGCATGGCTAGGCAACATAATAATGCCAATGTATTGGCTTTAGCGGCTAGATATGTTTCTGACGAGCAGAATGAAAAAATAGTGGAAGCTTTTCTATCGGCTGAATTTGAAGGAGGAAGGCACGAGCGAAGAGTAAATAAAATTAGTCACTGCTAATAAGGCTACTAATAACTGTAGTAAGCTCCTTCATTTCCTCTGGGTTATTAAAGTTTCCTTTTCCTTCTATGTCTATTAAGTACACATTAGGTAAACCCCCTGCCAGCTCCTTCGAAAACGTACGGTTTTTGTTGGAAACAAGCGGATAATCTTCTGAAAAAATCCAATAAACGGGTTTACGTGCCTTCATCAACTCCAGCATCATGGGATTCGCTTGATATTCTCTAAAATAATAATCACTTCCTCCGGCTAGTTTATCAAAACCTACATCGCCATCTATTATAGCCTGCACTTTATCTTTTAGCTCCTGTACTTCAGTTAAGTTATTAGCCTTCAGTAATAAATTTAACATGTTGGGTTCAGATTCAGATTGGTTTAAAAAAGAAGAGTACTCATCAAGTATACTATAAGGCCCAGCGTTTATTACAAAACATTTTTGCGCCTGAGTTTCATTGGCAAGCGCAGGGCATAAATAGGCCCCTTCTCCAAAACCAATAAGTACAAGGGCGTCATCTGCTACACTATCGGTGTGTTGTATTAGTTCTTTAATGTCTTGCTTGCGATTGGATAGTGTATTAAAGGAAACTTTTTCAAGATTATCCGCACCGGCATGCGAAGGAAGCAGGATAGTGTATTGCTGATGTTTGAGGTATTTAACCAAGGGTGATTCCAGCAAATTGATGGTATCGGCTGCCGTATTAAGAATCACCACAAGCGCCTTCCCTTTTGTTTTTTTAGGACTGATAATGGTGTAAGAAATAGGCCTTTCTTGCTTAGTAATATAGGTATCGTTTTGAACTATCACAGGAGTCTTGCAAGAATACACTGAGCCAACCATCACCAGCAACACTATGATTTTTGATTGTGTAAAGAGTAATCTATTTATCATGATACAAATCTGTGAATAGCAATCGAATTTGGCAAGCCCTTTTATTTTAAGACCTTTGCGCACGTTTTGATCAGTTCTATAGACCTTTCCATATTTATTTTATATCTCGTAGCCATGCTCGGTGTGGGTTTCTACTTTATGCGTAGAAACAAAAACATTGATGACTACTATGTAGGAGGGCGTGGTATGAATAGCTTACATATTGGCTTAAGCGTAGTAGCTACTGATGTAGGTGGGGGTTTTTCTATAGGTTTGGGTGGCTTGGGTTTTACCATGGGTATAGCAGGTAGTTGGATGTTATTTACAGGGCTGGTGGGTGCATGGCTAAGCGGTGTTATTCTTATCCCTCGTGTATTTAAGCTTCTCGAAAACCATAAACTCTTCACATTCCCCGAAATTTTTGGACACTTGTTTAATGCCAGAGTAGCGCTATTTGCGGGGGTAGTGTCAGCGGTGGGTTACTTAGGTTTTACAAGTGCGCAAATTTTGGCCGGAGCCAAGCTAGCTTCAGCTACATTTCCCACTTTAAGTCTTCAGCATGCCATATTAATAATGGGCATTACCGCAGTGGTATACACGGTATTTGGCGGCCTAAAAGCCGTAATCTACACCGATACGATTCAATGGCTCTTACTAATGGGAGGGCTTATTTTTATTGGAATTCCGCTAGGGTACAAAGCTGTAGGAGGTTACAATGGAATTGTAAACACGCTTGACCCATCTTTTTTAGATATTACTAATGTAAGTTGGCAGCAACTGCTCAACTGGGCCGTTACCATCATTCCTATTTGGTTTATTGGTATGACCTTGTATCAAAGGATATATGCAAGCCGAGATGAAAAAACGGCAAAACGTGCCTGGTTTATCGCAGGAATTTTTGAATGGCCAATCATGGCCTTTATGGGAGTATTATTGGGTTTATTTGCTCGTGTTGCCATACAGCAAGGGTTGTTTGCCGATTTAGGATTTAGCACCGTAGATTCTATTGATAGTGAAATGGGATTGCCCGTAATGCTTCGAACGGTTTTGCCGGTAGGCCTAATGGGTTTGATGATGTCAGCTTATTTTTCGGCAATAATGAGCACAGCAGATAGTTGCCTTATGGCTTCTAGCGGAAATGTGGTGAGCGATATTTTATCAAAGTATATCAAAATAAAAGAGAAAGATTTACTCAAGTATTCTCAGATTACCACCTTTATAGTGGGTGCCTTGGCGCTGGTACTGGCTACCACCATGACTAATGTGCTTGATCTTATGCTCCTGTCGTATTCTTTTATGGTGTCTGGCCTTTTGGTACCTTTAATAGCTGCTCTATTCTTTAAAAAGAAAAACCCATTAGCGGCCATTTTTGCTATTGTGGGTGGTGGTAGCACTACACTAGCTTTAGAGTATTTAAGCAAAGAGGGTTTTGTTGCTCTCCCGTTTGGGCTCGACCCAAATGTTTTCGGAATCACAATTTCATGGGTGCTGTACAGCATCGTTTCTAATTTTTCAAATAAAAAATAATGGACTTTACATTTATCAATACATCAACCGGAGAACATCCAAAATTCACGAATGACCTCGTGGCAAGCTTCCTGTATATGCACCTAGAGCAATATGGAGATGAAAAAGAAGATATACTAAAGTGTATCAACTATGTATACAAGCGTGGCGGTTTTATTACTGTAGGGCATGAGGGTGATGCTATAAAAGGTATTGTCATTATAAATGATACACATATGGATGGTTATATACCTGAGCATATTTTGGTGTACATAGCCGTAGATGCTAGCACCAGGGGAAAGGGGTTTGGCAGAAAACTGATGGAAACGGTTCTTGACAAATGCACCGGAAATGTGGCTTTGCATGTAGAACCAGATAACCCCGCCAAGCATTTATACGAAAACATAGGCTTTACCAACAAGTACTTAGAAATGCGTTATCAAAAAGAAAAAAATGACCACTGAGGAATTAACTAAAATTAGGAAACATTTGCACAAGCATCCTGAGCTGTCAGGCGATGAGTACAATACGCAAGCATTTGTAAAAACTCAACTAAAAGAGCTTGGGATCAAAGAGGTACTGGAGGTAGGAAAAACGGGGCTTGCTGTTTTTTTTAGAAGTAAAAACCCTGGAAAGAAAGTGATGCTAAGAGCCGATATGGATGCATTGCCCATTAAGGAGACAAATACCTTTGAGTATAAATCTATTTACCCTGAGGTATCTCATAAATGTGGGCACGATGGCCATACCACCATTATGCTGGGGCTTGCTGCACAATTGCACAAGCAAGAAAATTCATGTGGAGAAGTTTGTTTAATATTTCAGCCGGCAGAAGAAAAGGGGAGGGGTGCCCAGCAGATTTTGTCTGATGAGAATTTTGACTTTGATGCGGATATGGTTTTTGCTTTGCACAATGTACCTGCCTACCCCAAGCACACCATTGTGTGCAGAAAAGGGTCATTTACACCAGCTGTAAAAAGTGTGATATTTAAACTCAACGGAAAAACATCACATGCCGCTGAGCCAGAAAAAGGAATAAACCCAGGTTTGGCTATTGCAGAAATATTGCACCTCAGTAAAACATTGACGGTAGATAATTTAGATCGTGACGACTTTGCCTTAATTACCATGGTGCATGTAAACATGGGCGAGAAGGCCTATGGTATATCAGCCGGATACGGAGAAGTGCACTTTACCATAAGAACGTGGACCAATAATGTGATGGATAATTTAACTGACAGGCTTCTGGATAGTGCAAACTCTATTGCCGATAAACATCTTCTGGAAATAAGTGAAGAATGGCTAGAGGTATTTGAGGCAAACGAAAATGATGAAGCGGCCGTAGAAATTGTAAAAGCGTCTGCGCAAGAGCTTGGCTTAGAATATGAAGATCGGAAAACGCCATTTAAGTGGGGAGAAGACTTTGGCCTTTACACACAAAAATACAGAGGCTTAATGTTTGGCTTAGGTGCAGGCCTGGATTGTCCGGCCCTCCACAACCCCGATTATGACTATCCGGATGAAATAACTAAAACAGGAATAGATATGTTTAACTCAATTCTCAAACACGCACTTAAATGAGGTACTCGAGCTATTTGGAATTGAGCAAGTCTGCTTTAAAAAATAACTTTGAATACATCCGAAATATGCTGGGAAACACCTGCCAGCTTTCGCATGTGGTAAAAGGTAATGCCTATGGCCATGGTATAGATACTTATGTACCAATGGCTTGTGAGTTTGGTGCAAATCACTTTTCAACCTTTGATGCTATAGAGGCCGAAGAAGTACATGATATTACCAATGGCGAAGTCACGGTACTTATTATGGGGATGATAGGAAATGATGAGCTGGATTGGGCGATAGAGAATGATATCGAGTTTTTTGTGTTCGACTTGGACAGAGTGAATGCAGCAATAGTTTCGGCTAAGAAACAGGGCAAAAAAGCACGAATACATGTAGAGCTGGAAACAGGGATGAACCGAACAGGGTTTGATTTAGAAAACTTACCGGCTCTTATTCGTTTATTAAAAAAAGAAAGTGACAGTTTGGAGCTGAAGGGAATATGCACCCACTATGCAGGAGCCGAAAGTTATGCCAATCTATATAGGGTAAATGAGCAGTACGACCGATTTAATAAAGCAATTACAGACTTTGAGCAGCAAGGAGTAAAGGCCCAAAAACTACACACCGCGTGCAGCGCAGCAGCCATTAGGCTGCCCCATACACAAATGGATATGGCAAGAATAGGAATTTTGCAATACGGTTTTTGGCCCTCTACAGAAACTTATATTCAAACCATAAAACCGGGAAGAAACCAATTAAGTGATCCTTTAAAGCGGGTGTTGAGCTGGAAGAGTCAGGTCATGAATGTAAAAAAAGTATCACAAGGTGAGTATATAGGCTACGGCAACAGTTACCTTGCCGCCCACGATATGGAAGTTGCTACAGTACCCGTTGGTTATAGTCATGGCTTTAGCAGATCATTGAGCAACCAAGGAAGGGCCCTGGTACGCGGAGTACGTGTGCCGGTAGTGGGCACAGTAAATATGAATATGATGCTAGTAGATGTTTCGCAAGTTGCAAATATTGAAATAGGTGATGAAGTAGTACTCATTGGCAAGCAAGATGAATTATCCATTTCGGTTTCATCGTTCAGCGATTTTTCAGATCAATTGAATTATGAACTTTTAACAAGATTACCTCACGATATACCCAGATATATTGTAAAATAAGAATTATGGCTTTTATAACATTAGATAAAAAGAAACTCAAAACGAACTACGATTTTTTACAAAAGCTTTTTAGCGAAAACGGTATTGAATGGGCTATTGTAACCAAGATGCTTTGCGGTGAGAAAAAGTACCTGAAAGAGGTAATAGACCTTGGAATTAAAGAAATATGCGATGCGCGAATTAGCAATTTGAGGGCGGTAAAAGAGCTTGACCCCAATATTGCTACGGTGTATATAAAACCGCCCGCCAAACGCTCTATTAAAGATATAGTGCAATATGCAGATGCCAGTTTTAATACAGAGTATGATACCATCAAGCGGTTATCAGATGAGGCCGGTAAGCAGGGTAAAGTACACAAGGTGATAATAATGGTAGAGCTAGGTGATTTGCGCGAAGGCGTGATGGGCGATCATTTGGTAGACTTTTATGGCTCAGTATTTAAACTACCCAATATTGTGGTTACCGGTATAGGAAGCAACCTAAACTGCCTGCATGGCGTAATGCCCAGCCAAGACAAGTTTATTCAGCTATCGCTATATAAGCAGCTGATAGAAGCTAAGTTTAACAGAAAAATTGATTGGGTAACAGGGGGTACCTCTGTGGTAATTCCATTATTAACCACCCATCAATTACCCAAAGGAATTAATCATTTCAGAATTGGCGAAACACTTTACTTTGGAACCGACCTTGTAAATTCTACCATATTTGAAGGTATGGAAAGTGACGTAATCCGGCTATATGCTGAGGTGATAGAAATAACCGAAAAGCCTGTTGTTCCACATGGGAATTTAGAGGCAAACCCCTCGGGTGAAATGTTTGAGGTAAATGAGGAAGACTACGGGCGCACCACACATCGGGCTATATTAGACTTGGGTTTATTAGATATTTCTTCAGAGTTTTTAATTCCTGATGACGAAACTTTTGAGTTTGTAGGGGCAAGCAGCGATATGCTGGTATTGGACCTGGACGATAATGACCAAGGGTATAAAATTGGCGACCTAATACCTTTTAATCTAAAGTATATGGGGGCGCTTACTTTATTGAACTCTGATTATATAGAAAAGAGATTGATCTAAATTTCGGAAGGCTCACCGGCCGTTGTAGGCAATAGATACTGAGGCCTTATAAATCGCTTGATTTCATCATAGCTAAAAAAGATTTCTACCGGACCAAAAGCATAGGACGCAATCTCATATTGATTGTACCAAAAGTAGAGTCCTTGTGGGTTATACTTAAAGTGTTCGGAAAGTGCGAACACATTATTTTCAAACCAAAAGCCAGCATCTTCAAGTGTTTGATTTGAGGGTACTTCATATAAATCACGTAATTTTTTTTCGGCTAATGCTTCCAGCTCAGGCGTTTGACCTTCGTTCAAAAGATCTTTAAGATCTAGTTTCTTGCCAGTGTGTGAGCTATACGTGTAGTATGTAGTAAATGAGTTGGGGTGCGCTCCTCCGGTAAAAGTGTTATTGCTCAACTGCACACCAAAAAGCCCTTGCTGATTTAAAAAAACATCATAATAACTTTGGTAGTTCCAGGCCATGCCGTAGTCTGGCAGTTCTTTGATGATTTGCTGGTATTCAGCAATAAGGTTTTGAGCAATGCCTTCTGCATTGTTTGTTTTATAGTCATTATTGTCTGTACTAGAGAGTGCTTGGGCCAGTGATCCCTCAATAGTACCTAAAACAGAATCAGGCGCTCCGGCCGTTACACGTAAGTTTTGTATAGATATTTCAAGGCAGTTGCCACTCATATGAGCAGGGCATGGAAGTGCTTTTTCTAAAGTTGTGATTTCAAAAGTCAGAGAATCAGAAGAATTTAAATTTTCAACGGTTTCAGGGTTAGAGCATTCGCATGAGCAAAACACACCAAGAACAAAGGCAAATGTGAGGAATGTTGATAGACGCATAATTTTGAGGTTTTAGCTCTTCAAATAAAGTTAATTTTGAGGGTAAATCAGAAGACACGATGAAGATATATCCCTTAAATACCGGAAATTTTAAATTGGATGGCGGAGCCATGTTTGGCGTGGTGCCAAAATCTCTTTGGAGCCGTACCAATGAACCCGATGAAAACAACCTGTGTAACTGGAGTATGCGCTGCATGCTTATAGAAGATGGAGACCGATTAACCTTGATTGACACAGGCATTGGCGATAAGCAAAGCGAGAAATTTTTTGGCTATTACTTTTTGCATGGCAATGATTCCTTAGACGGAAATTTGAAAAGTTTAGGTTTTCATCGTGATGATATTACAGATGTGTTTTTAACTCACCTGCATTTTGATCACTGCGGTGGTGCCATACAATGGAACCGAGATAAAACGGGTTATGAGCCTGCTTTTAGAAATGCAAAATTTTGGAGCAATAAGCGCCATTGGCAGTGGGCCACGCAGCCTAATGCACGCGAAAAAGCGTCTTTCTTAAAAGAGAATATTCTGCCCATAGAAGAAAGCGGGCAATTGAACTTTGTAGATGTTCCCAATGATAGGGATGGAGTTTTTAAAACGGAGCTTGGTTTTGACGTACTTACCGTAAGCGGCCATACTGATGCGCAGATGTGCCCCATAATAAAGTATCAGGGTAAGACCCTGGTTTTTATGGCAGATCTGCTTCCCTCTACAGGCCATATTCCTTTACCATATGTAATGGGATATGATACCCGCCCACTTATTACCCTTAGCGAAAAAGAAAAATTTTTGAAGGAAGCTGCCGCTAATGACTATCACTTGTTTTTGGAGCACGATGCAGTTACTGAGGTTTGCACTTTGCAGCAAACAGATAGGGGAGTGCGGTTAAAAGACAGTCTATCATTTTCGGAAGTATTTTCGTGATAAGCTCTTGAATGGCGAATCTTTTTCAGAAAATACAATACCGCATTTTGGTAGAAAAAGCAAAGCGCCAAGAGGCATCTATTGTACAACAGGGTAGCGCCAGGCTAGTGATTTGTTGTGTTTTCAAAAATGAGGCGGAACACCTTAAAGAATGGATAGATTTTCATTTAAAACAAGGTTTCAAAAAAATCTATTTGATCGATAATAGAAGCACCGATGGTTTTGAAAACGTGCTTGAACCTTATCTCGAAAAAGGAACGGTTTCTCTTAGTTCATCTCAAAGTTCTGAAATGAACACCTTTATTCAGGCTAAAGAATACAACGCCATTTTGCCCTTAATAAGAATGGAGCAAGGAGAACATTGTTGGGTAGCTTTTATAGATGTAGACGAGTTTCTTTTTTCGGTTTCGTCCCAAACCATTGTTGAGGTTTTACAAGAATTTAATGGGAAACCAGTGGGAGGAATATTAGCCAATTGGTTGATGTTTGGTACCGCAGGGATAAAAAAACTGGATACCAAAAAGCCAATGCTGGAGCAGTTAACGAGGCGGGCTCCAGATGAACATGACGAACATCGAATTTCTAAACCACTGGTGTATTTAGCCAATGTTTTTAAGTTTTTTGAAGGGCCTCATCAGCCGATTGTAAAAGGAGATTCTAATTTTTACTATTCGGACGGAACCGTGTTTAACAAGGACCAAGACCAGTTTATTCATAGCCCATTGCGTATCAACCATTACTGGTATCGCTCAGAGGAATATTATGAGAACCGGAAAAAGGCAAACCGAAAAGTATTTGGTGATGTGCGAACGAAAGAATTGGAGGACTGGCACAAAAACCGGTGTAACGAGGTAGAGGATGAGGAGATATTAACAACCGGCTGAAATAAAACCATATTTCCTCATCAAAGGTTTTGCACGATTTATAGTAGCAGGTTTTAGCTCATCCAGATAACTTCCAACTTTTCCTTTTCTAGCAAACTCACCTTTAAAGTTAGCTCCTCCATTTCCAGAAGCTTCATTTTTCATTCTCCCCATTTGTTGGATACTTTGAAAAGAAGAAAGCTCGATACTTTTTTGAATCACGTTTTCATTAGGCTCAAAGCCTAAATAGCTCAAAACCGTTCTCAGCTCCTGCTGAGGCTGTGCCAGTAGGTTTTCATATTTGATATGAAGAAAATCAGAACGATTCATATAGGAGTCCACATGTACTTGCCAAAACACCAGGTTGTAGTTTACAAAATTGTCAATGTTAGCCAACATTGTAGATTTTGAAGGGTTGCCAAAATCCGGATTTTCACGATTTTTATGAAAATGATAAGCCGATACAAGTGTGTCTAATGGATTGCGATACACATAAATCCCACGCTTAAAAATCTCTAATGCTTTACTGTAATGCCTGTGTGTACGGGTGATGTAGGGGAGCGACCCGTTGGGCTTTACAAATGTAAGAGGATCGCCCAGGGCATTGGGTTGTATTTGGTTGAGCTCACTATAGCTCAGGGTTTCCTCGGCTTGGTTATTTAAAATATTGAAATAGTTATAAATGAGAAACCGAAGCCAGGTGTTTCCGCTTTTTATAAACCCAGCAAACAGAACCGCGTCATTTTGGTAGGCTTGTAAAAAGGTAAGTTGATCGCGCACTACGTGTGTTGTTTTTTCTTTGTGGAGTGTGAAGTAAAAACGATTCCACAAGGCATAAGCGCCTGATTTCCATAAAGGAAATGCAAGGTCACTAGCTATGTGGAGGAATGGCATGTAGTACTACTTTGGTCGGGTAAATAGTTTGTGATAAAGCCGCTTAAAAGGAAAGAGTACATCGCGTACACCGTAGGCGGCATCCTTAGAAATTAGATACCTATAATTGGATGCAACCTTTCGATGAGGTTTTTGGCCATTGTAGTTTCCCCAAGTCATTTTTCCGGTCTGAATATTTTCAACCTTTCTCAAAAAATAATCACCTGTAATAAGGTTTGAAAAAACAGGCGTGTAGTACAAGCAATTTTCAAAGTAATAATGTGTAACCTGCGACCACCTTGTACGCGATTTATCTTTGACCGGCAGCCCACCGTGAATCAAGTTAGCAGACCAGATCAATACATCGCCCTTTTTTATTTTTAGTACCTCTGGCTGAATATTGTGAACTTCCATAAGTTTAGAGATGGTAGGTTCATATTGGTCCACATAAAACTGTTCGTTCAGGTCATCAGGTATATTTAGCTTGTCACTCAAGTGGCTATAGTCCAATACCTCCAGTTTATGCGAACCCGGGTAATAGGTTACGGTACCATTTTCTTCGTCCATATCTTCCAGGGCTATCCATGCTGCGCACATATACCGTGCTGGCAAAGAGTTAAAATGAATGGTATCAGAGTGTGGTTTTTGTTGCGAGCCAGAAGAAAAATTTAACGTTTGAAAAGGAATAGGTTTTCTCTCATACAGGGTTTCTAGCAAATTGAGAATAGCCTTGTAACAAGCCATGCTTTTAATGTGCTGGCTATTTCGCCATAGGTTCATACAGCGCGGATCACCCTCTTGGAAATGAGAACTCAGGTTATTTTTTAAATCAGACCGGGCTGCATCTATAAGCTTGCTATCTATACCCCCCTTCAGTAGCAGGTATCCATTTTTATGATAAAAAGCGGCTTGTTCTTTTTGTTCATCGCTAAGCTGACTACGGTTAGCAAGCTCTTCATCAAAAAAGGGTGACTCTACCCAAGGTGTATTTAATGAAGCCATGGTGAAGTGAGAGGTTTAGAATTACCCAAACTTAGCAAAACCTTTTGGTTAAAAACGCTAGCTACCGGGTACTTTCTTCTTGTTACCGCGAAACCCTATTTTCGCCTGTTGAAATTTAAATAGATATGAAAAAAATTATTCTGGCTTTATTGCCAATTAGTTTACTAGCGCAGAGTCCAGCGGGATACTGGCAACAGGAAGTTCACTACGAGATGGACATAGTAATGGATGTAGATAAATATCAGTTTGACGGCACCCAAAAATTGACCTACACCAATAATTCTCCTGATACTCTAAAACAGGTGTTCTATCATTTATACTTCAACGCCTTTCAGCCAAATAGTATGATGGACGAACGTCAGAGGGCGTTGCCTGATCCTGATAAAAGGATAGGCGATAAACTGTTGACAAGAAAGAAAAAAGAAATCGGTTTTCACGAGATTAAATCCTTGGCTCAAAACGGAGTAGAGGTGGGATTTAAGATTACCGAGACGATTTTGCAAGTACAACTGGTCCAGCCCATTTTACCGGGTGAAACCACGGTTTTTGACATGTCTTTTCACAGTCAGGTGCCCTTGCAAACCAGAAGAAGCGGAAGAGATAATGCTGAAGGAATAGACTTTACAATGACACAGTGGTACCCAAAAATGGCACAGTATGACAAGCATGGCTGGCATGCCGACCCATACGTAGCGCGTGAGTACTATGGCGTATTCGGAACTTTTGATGTAAATATTTCTATTGACTATCAATACAAATTAGGCGGTACTGGAGTAGAGCTTACCAAGGAGGCTAATTGGGAAGTAACTGGAGAAAAAGACGGAGTACGAACCCTTGAGCTACTTAAAACGAAACGCGGTAATCGCGATTGGAAGTTTCATGCCGAAAATGTGCATGATTTTGCCTGGGCTGCCGACAAGGAGTACGTACACACCCAGTTTGATGGTCCTGATGGGTTGGAGCTAAACTTTTTTTATTTAAAGGAATACGACAGTACTTGGGCGCGGCTGCCTAAGTACACCGCTCAGATTTTCGATTTTATGAACAAGCAATTTGGAAAATATGCATATCCACAGTTTTCGGTGATACAAGGGGGCGATGGAGGCATGGAATACCCCATGTGTACTATGCTAAAAGGTACGGGTAAAATGCCCGGTTTGGTAGGAGTTACAGCTCATGAAGGTATACACAATTGGTATTATGGCATACTGGGTATTAATGAAGTGCAATACCCTTGGATGGATGAAGGTTTTACATCCTTTGCCGAGGAAGAGGTATTACACAAAATGAAAGGCCTAACTGGAAATGCTCATAAGGGTGCTAACCGTAACTACCAATACCTGGTGACCAAGGATATGGTAGAACCGATGTCTACCCCGGGCGACTATTTTTCAACAAACATGTCTTACGGAATTTCATCCTATTCTCGTGGAGCGCTGTTTTTAAGCCAATTGAGATATATCCTAGGCGAAGACGATTTTAATGAAGGAATGCTTCGCTTCTACAACATTTGGAAATTTAAGCATCCGGACCCCTATGACTTTGTAAAAGTGATGGAAGATGTAAGCGGTATACAGTTAGATTGGTACCTTAATTTTTGGGTTAACACCACAAAAACTATTGACTATGGGGTAAAAGAGCTTCGTGGGCAAGATAGAGGCAGCCTGGCCATAGATCTGGAAAAAGTGGGTGAAATGCCGATGCCGATAAGGCTAAGTGTAAAAATGAAGAATGGGGATACCTGGGTGTACTACATTCCATTGGTATCGATGATGGGAGCACCTAATGAAGAGAGCATTCAGAGAGTGGCTAAGCCATGGCCGTGGACAAACCCAAACTATACTCTTAGTACAGAATTGATGTATAAAGACGTGGAATCAGTAACGATAGATGTGGATGGCGAAACAGCAGATATTAATACTGAGAATAACAGTATGGGTATAGACTAAAGTAGCCCCC
>JAUICR010000048.1 GCA_030427785.1 Bacteroidia bacterium
CCTCGGTTCATTATTTTTTGCAGATGGTTGGCAAATTTCAATGAAGTAAATTGTTTTCCTTTATCATCCAGCAACACTACAAAATCGCCAGACTGAAGCTCTTTAAGAATAAGTTCGCCCTCCTTTTTCTTTACCACATCCTCAGGCAAATTTTTGGTATTCTTTAAATCCGGAACTACAATAGTTTCAAATTTCAGATAGCGGTTTATCCTTTTTGAATACTCCTTTTCTAAGGCCAATATTTCCTTTGTCTTCGTTTTGCCTGTTTGTAAAAATACTATCTTCAATTTCTTTGATTCTTGGGCCAAAAGTTAAGTAATTTGCTGAATGATAGACAGAGAATTTCTAGATTCATTTATAGCGCAGGCACTAGCCGAAGATGTAGGCCCAGGCGACCATAGCAGCAATTGCAGCATCCCTGCCGAGGCGCAAGGTAGCATGAAACTTATTGCCAAAGAAAGAGGTGTAATAGCAGGATTGGAAGTAGCCAATGCTGTATTTCAAAAAGTAGACGCCAGCATAGGTATTGAATTTAAATGTAAAGAGGGAGCATTTATCAATACTGGTGATGTGATTTTTACCCTAAACGGGCCTGTTCGAGGATTACTGCAAGGCGAGCGTCTGGCTTTAAACCTATTGCAAAGAATGAGTGGCATCGCTACCAAAACACATGACCTCAATGTGCTTATAGCTGGCACCAAAGCTAAATTATTAGACACTCGAAAAACCACGCCTAATCTTCGACCTTTCGAAAAATATGCGGTGACTGTAGGCGGTGGGCTCAATCACAGAATGGGGCTGTATGATATGATTATGCTTAAAGACAATCATGTAGATTTTGCAGGTGGTATTAAAAATGCCATTGATAAAGCAAATGAATATTTGAAAGAAAACAATCTGGATATTCCCATAGAAATAGAAACCAGAAACCTGGATGAACTGCTACAAGTAATAGAGCGTGGTGGTGTGCAGCGGGTGATGTTTGACAATTACAGTGTAGAAAAAACTGTGAAGGCTGTGAGCATGGTAAATGGAAAATTTGAGACCGAATCTTCGGGTGGAATTACAGAGAATACTATTCGAGCTTATGCAGAAACGGGTGTTGATTATATTTCGGTGGGCGCCCTTACTCACAGCGTAAAAAGCTTAGATTTAAGCCTGAAAGCCTTCTAAATGTCTCTGAAAAAAACACTTGTTCAACTTCAGGTAAAACTCGTTGCCCCCACTAAGCGAATAGTGCTGCCGCTTTTTGAAGGACTAACGCTTTTTGATGTCTCTCGTTTTTTTTGGAAAGGAATAGTAGAAGGTAGAATTACTGACAGGGCAGCAAGTGTGGCTTTTAGCTTTTTTCTAGCCCTGTTTCCTGGCATTTTATTTCTTTTTAATCTTTTGCCCTACTTTCCGGTAGATGGAATTGAGCAAGAGGTTTTTGCAACTTTTCAGCGAATATTGCCACCCGATACCTACGACACTGTAAAAACTACCATAGACGATATCTTGTACGATAAGCGCACAGATTTGCTTTCCTTAGGTTTTTTCTTAGCCTTAATATTTGCCACTAATGGAGTGAATTCACTTATTAGTAATTTCAATAGCACCGTACATCAAATTGAGCCCAGAGGTTTTTTCAAGCAGCAGTTGGCAGCCATTAGCCTAACTATAGCTTTGTCTTTTCTATTTATACTTGGGCTTACACTAGTTATTTTTAGTTCAGACGTTCTCAATGGTTTACTTACCTTTTTAAACCTCCAAAAAATTTCTCCTTTCTCCATTGAGTTATCACGACTATTGCTCATGCTTTTTGTAGTACTCATGTCTATTGCATTGCTGTACAATTTTGGTCCGGCCAAAAAAAGGGCGTGGATATTTTTCTCACCAGGCTCCCTTCTGGCCACAGTTCTTATTATCCTTAGCTCTATGGCGTTCAGTTATTACGTGAGTAACTTTTCGCAATACAACAAACTGTACGGCAGCATAGGTACCTTAATGGTGATAATGCTTTGGATTTATCTTAACGCAATAGTTCTTATTATTGGCTTTGAATTGAACGCAAGTATTGCTGCTATCAAAAAAGAAAAACTACAAGTAGAACTTAAATTAGAAGACCATTAATATGAAATTACTTTTAGCATCAGCTCTCTACCTTTTATCCTTACCCCTTTTGGCCCAAGCTGACGATATACTGGGTATTTGGTTTAACGAACCCAAAGACAGCAAAATTGAGATTTACAAGAAAGGCAATGCCTACTATGGTAAAGTTATTTGGCTAAAAGATAACACTAACGATGATGGTACAGCGCCAAAGTTGGATAAAAACAATGAAGATCCTAAAGAACAGGTAAAACCTATAGTAGGTAAGGTAATAGTGCACAACCTGGTATGGGATGAAGATGATACAGAATGGGACGATGGTGAAATATATGACCCCCGCAGTGGAAATACCTATAGTGCTTATGCCAAGCTAGAATCTCCAGATGTACTATTCCTCAAAGGATACATTGGTTTCTCATTATTAGGCAGAAGCACCTACTGGACCAAAGTGAAGTAGGCTTTACGCCAAATACTTTTCAGCCAAGGGAGTTCCCCTTTCTAAATTTGTATTAGCCACCTTGGTCAAAACCATTTCATAGTGCTTAGGGTGCATTCCATACCCAGGGCGAATTGAACGTATATTGTCGGCTGTAAACTTCTCGCCCTTCTTTATGTCTTTTACCACAAAAAGTGAACGACCAAAAGTGCGATTCTTTTCTACTTTCTCATCAAGTATATAGGTGGCTGTTCCCATGGCTTTTTCGGTATCTCTTACGGCTTTTACCATTTCTGCAAACTCAGCCGGATCCAAAGAAAACTCAACGTCTGGCCCTCCAATACTTTTATCTAAAATGAAATGTTTTTCGATTATTTTTCCTCCCAAAGCCACTGCTATAGAAGGGGCTACAATACCTTTGGTATGATCAGAAAGTCCACTTGTTACATCAAACCGCTTAACCAAATCGGGTATGGTATTTAGATTTGCCAACTCTAATGGTGCTGGGTACGCTGAAGTACATTTTAATAAAGCAATATCTTTATTACCTGCCTCGTGACAGGTTTTCACAGCCAGTTCAATATCCTCCAAACTTGCAATCCCGGTACTTATAATTATCGGTTTTCCTTGTGAAGCGGCATACTTTATTAAGGGTATATCCTGAATTTCAAAAGAAGCAATTTTGTAGGCGGGTACATTGAATTGTTCTAAAAAATCAACTGCTGTAAAATCGAATGGAGAGGAGAAACAAACCAGCCCTTCTTCTTTTGCTTTATCAAAAAGTGCCTGATGCCACTCCCATGGGGTAAATGCCTCTTGATACAAATTATGTAGGGTACGTCCATCCCATAGTGTTCCTTGATTTATTTGAAAGTATTCATTGTCACAATCTAAAGTAATTGTATCAGGCGTAAAGGTTTGCAGCTTAATAGCATCGGCTCCAGCACGTTTTGCAGCCGAAATGGTAGCTAATGCATTTTCTAAACTTCCGCCATGATTTGCCGATAATTCGGCAATGATAAAACAAGACTTATCAAGATTGTGACCTCCTATTTCCATATGTATAATTTACTTGCTACTCCTTGGTATTCTACATCTTTTTCAAAAGTAAAACCTGCCCTAGAAAAGGCTTTTACCGATGCAAGGTTGGTGTTTTTTATATAAGCATATACCCATTGTCCACTTTTATTTCTGAAAGTATCTAAAGCCATCTGCAACATAGCTGATGCCAAACCTTGTCCTCTAAAATTGGGCGCAACGGTAATGCCAACTACCGCAGTTTTTTCTCCCTCTTCCACACGCACCAAACCCGCAGGTTTACCTTCTTTTTGAAGAATATAAAAGTGCGCCTTATCAGAGGCTATCTTACTCAAAAACCATTTCTTATGGCCTGCATAAGTGATTTCATCAGTACTGTACGAATTCTGTCGAACCAATTCATCCGTTGCCCATTCAAAGGTTAAATCCACATCACTACTGTCCGCTTCTCGAATTGTCATTATTGATTCAATATTTTGCCAAAAATAACTCTATATCGTTCTACAGACTTACCATCCACAATGTCTTGATTTAATCTCTCTATGGCATTTTTGTACCAAGCATTGTGGCACTGCTGTACAATCGCTGAAACATCAAAATTCTCGCCTGGCAATATTGCGTTTAAGCTCTTCCATCCTTTATACAAGTTTGCCTGATTTGGAACATAATATCCAGAAATACAAGGTGTGCCAAGCGCAAGACATTCATACAGCACACCACTAGCTGGAACAATTGCTAAACCACAAGCTAAAACGGTTTCCACCATTTGTTCTGCTGATAATGCTTTGTATACCTTCAGTCTGTTATCGGATAGCAACTTATCCAAAGATTCTGAAAACAAATAAGCCTGGCCTAAAATGAGGTGTACCTCTTTGAGCGCTGCCTGGTCTAAAAGTAGTTGTGTGATTTTAAAACTAAGGTTTTGCGGATCGGCTCCACCAAAACAAACTGCTACTTTCCTAGTATCTCTATTTTCAGGAACAGATGCATTTAAAAACTCAGGTCTTAGAAGAGCATAATCAGGGCCAAGCAATAATTGGGCTCCCTTGCTTGAACTGTAGTGTTCACGAGAAACGCCAGGGGCTTGATTAATAATATAGTCAGCGAAAATTGCCCGATTGTATTCATCATCTATTCGCATCAAGCTCAAACAAACCTGCCGAATTTTCTTCTCAAATTCTTGCGTGTAGTCATAGCCATCTACTAGCGCTATTGTGTTAGCATCTAGTTTTTCAAGAAAATCCTCGTTTGAAATCAACTGTTCTGATGGTAATGAATATTTTGAGGAAACAGAACTTATCTGCTCTATATCTCTTGCATAAAAAGTAATTTCAACAAGATCTTTCACCATGAGCGCTAGGGACAAACAGCGTATAAAATGCCCCATCCCTACTTTGTAATTGGCTTCCGCCAAAACTGCTAATTTATACGGAGGTTTCATTTGAACAAGAGTTGAGCCTTCAACTCGGCCATTTTCCAGTCCTCCTCTGTATCAATATCCTGCACTTGAGATTCTGAAAGTAGTATAGCCGATGTATTAGCGCTAATGAGCTCTTTGCTTTGTTTAAAACCATAAACATCAAAACAGTAAAATTGACCTGCATCGTGATAAGCCGTTGGCAAATCTTGAGATCTAGACTGGAGATGTTCCGGCCAATTCATGGCCAACCTATCATCTTCTATTTTCAAGGATCGCCATATAGGGTATGAAAAAGCCACCACTGGAATAACGGAATCATACTGGCCACGGTCTAGTTTACTAAAAGCTTCCTTTAAGCTATCCGCAGAAACCAAGGGAGCTGTGGGGTAAATACAGCAAGCTTGGCGAAACTCCAATCCGGAATCTGAGTATTGCTCAAGCACCTCAAGCAGTACTTGTGCGGTGGTAGCATAGTCATCTGCATTTTTTTTGCTGCGCAAAAAGGGAACCTTTGCACCATACTTTTTAGCTACTTCGGCAATTTCAGCATCATCAGTGCTCACCATTACCTCATCAAAAAGCTTGGACTCAAGCGCCACCTCTATAGAATAGGCAATGATGGGTTTACCCAAAAATGGCTTAATGTTTTTTCGGGGAATTCGTTTGCTTCCTCCTCGTGCTGGTATGATAGCTATCCTTTTCACTTCTCGGTAAATTCCAGCACTTTTTCAATTACAAAATCCTGCTCCTCGGAAGTAAGTGTGGGGTACATGGGCAAGCTGAGGCATCTTGAATAATAGTCCTCCGATTTTGGAAAATCGCCTGCTTTCCAGCCAAAAGCCTTATAGTAGGGCATCGTGTGCACAGGCACATAATGTACTTGGGCGTATATTCCGTTTTCGCGCAAATAATCGTAAAGTCCCTTTCGGTTTTCTACCCTTATCACATAAAGGTGATATGCATTGGAAAATCCTTCAGCCTGAAACTGTAGTTTCAATTTCTTACCAGCAAATGCTTCATCGTATTTTTTGGCAATAGCCTTACGCTTTAGCATATTAGCATCAGCCCGTTGCAATTGGCTTAAAGCCAAAGCCGCCTGAAAATCTGTAAGTCTATAATTGTAACCTAAGGTTTGCATTTCATAATACCAGCCGCCATCATTCTTTTCCAGTAAATCTGGGTTCTTGGTAATTCCATGCGTACGGAGCATCAATAACTTTTGGTACAAAGCCTCGTCATTGGTAGTAATCATTCCACCCTCACCCGCTGCAATGTGCTTTACAGGGTGAAAAGAAAAGATCGCTAACTCAGCATACGTACCATTTCCACAGCGCTGTTCTTTTCCTTTGCTATCCACAAAATACCCTCCAGGTGCATGACAAGCATCTTCTATTATCCAAAGGCCATGTTCGTCTGCCAGTTTTCTAAAAGCCTCTAAATCTACAGGGTACCCGCTAAAATCTACTGGGATAATTCCCTTGAATGTTCCTTTAGGATTAGATTCTAATAGTTCTCTAACTTTATTAATATCCAGAACAAATGTCTCGGGCTCTATATCTGCAAACACTACCTCTCCGCCACAGTACCTCACGCAATTGGCCGAAGCCGAAAAAGTAATAGGTGTAGTAATCACTTTGTCGCCCGGCTGCACATCCAAGGCCATGGCACATAAATGCAAGGCGGCAGTACCGTTAGATAGCGCCACGGCATATTTACTCCCCACATATTCTGCAAAGGCTTTTTCAAACTCATCTATCTTAGGGCCTTGAGTTAGGAAATCAGCTCGCAAAGTTTCAAGTACAGCCTGCTCATCGGCAGTTGTAATATCTTGCTTTCCGTATGGGATTGAATGTTTTTTCATCTAAATAGTTTATGAGTGACTAGCGCCTAGTAGCTTGTAGCTTGTAGCTTGTAGCTTGTAGCTTGTAGCTTGTAGCTTGTAGCTTGTAGCTTGTAGCTAAAAAAAGTATCTTCTTCTACACCACAAAATCAGCATCCACATGCTTCACGATCAAACTTCTTAATTCCTCTACTCCCACCCATTCGTCATTTTCTCCTGAGTTGTATTGGAAACCCTCTTTCACCTTTACCGCGCTATTGTGTTTTATAAAGTCGTCCATGCTGAATCTCGGAACCTGAGGTAAAATTGCATAGTACCTACCACAATCGTAGGTAAAAAATGAATCAGAAGAAGTAATCATCTCTTCGTGGATTTTCTCACCTGGACGGATTCCAATGATCGGCTTTTCGCACTCAGGCCCAATAGCCTCGGCCACATCTGTTATTTTATAGGATGGTATTTTAGGAATAAAAATCTCTCCACCCCAAGCGTGCTCCATTGCGTGCAGCACCATATCTACTCCTCCTTGAAGAGAGATATTAAAACGTGTCATATTTGGGTCTGTAATCGGTAATACTCCTTCCTTTTTCTTATTTATAAAAAACGGAATTACAGAACCATTAGAACCCATTACATTTCCGTAGCGAACTACCGAAAACTTGATTGGATTCCAACCTCTAATATTATTGGCTGCTACAAACAGCTTATCGGAGGCCAGCTTGGTGGCTCCATACAAATTGATAGGTGCTGCAGCTTTATCAGTGGAAAGCGCTACCACGTTTTCCACATCTGTTTCGAGACAAGCATTTATCACATTTTCGGCACCAAGAATATTGGTCTTCACACATTCCATAGGATTATACTCCGCTATATGCACATGCTTCATGGCAGCAGCGTGTATCACATACTCTATGCCTTTCATAGCACGCTTCAGCCTCTCAAAATCGCGAACATCGCCTATGAAGAAGCGCAGCTGCGGGTATTTACTAGGAGGAAACTCCTGAGCCATTTGAAACTGCTTTTGCTCGTCTCTCGAAAAAATAACCAAGCGCTTTACTCGAGGCCATTTTTCTAAAATATTGGTAGTAAGAGATTTTCCTAGTGATCCGGTACCACCAGTTATCAGTATCGATTTATCGTTAAGATCTAACATTGATATTCTTAAAATAAAAGGGGACTATTCCCCCAGATTAAATAGCTGCTAATAGTTAATTGTTACACCAACTCGGGCCGCCATATTTTTCACAAAACTATTAAAATCACCGCTTAGGCGTAAAAGGTAAATTGGCAGCACAAAAATCAACATTATGATGCCTCCATTCACAACAAAATCTATGTAAATATTAGAAATAGAAACCCACTCAGTAAGCCCCAGGCAGATAATTCCAAGAATCAATATCCCCAGGTTATTCCATCTAAATGGATTGAGGTTCATTTTCCACTTTAACACCACAAATCTGCTAAAATTGAATAAAAACACGGAGATTAACGTAGCTACTGCTGCTCCTGTTATACCCCACATAGGTATAAATATCAAATTGGTACCAATGGCAATAAGAGACACTGCTACAGCTGTGTACACACTCCATTTATAGTACGGGCTATTTTGCATTACTTCGTAATTTACCCCCATACTCATATCCAAAACTTTGGCCAGCCCAATAAAAAATACTACGCCCGCACCGCTCATGTACTCCTCTTTGTGACTCACAAAGTTGTACACCAAATCTAAATTACTCCACAAACCAATAAATAAGGCAATACTGATTATTGAAAGGTTTAAGGAAGACCGATGGTAATATTTAGTAACTGATTTCATATCCTTTTCTCTAAAGGCAATAGCTACTAACGGACTAATGATACTATTAAAAGAGCGCTTGGGAAGTTCAATGGTTTGGGCTATTAAAAATGCGATGGCATAAACTCCTGTTTCTTTAAGCCCTAAAAATGAAGTCGTCATAATGGTATCTAATCTAGAAACCAAGGCACCGCCTCCCAAGCCCATAAACATGAATAATGTGTAATTAAGCAAGGGTTTAAAATACCTGGTCTTTTGAATCCCTCCTGTGGGCCACACAATATCTCCCCTCAATCTCTTGTAATAAATGAGCAGTAGAAGTAAGTGAATAATGGTGACTACTATCAAACCCTGAACTAATCCGGTAAGCGAGATGTACTTAAAAAAATAAAGAGCTATAACCCCCAGGGTACCTAACCTAACTACTATTTCTCGTATAAACCTTGGTATGGCAATTCTTAGTTCGGCCTTTATCAAATACTCTAGTACCTGGATGTACACAGCCAAAAAAGAAAATGGAACTAGGTAATAAATATATTGTACAAATAGTGGCGATTCCTTTATGTAAGCTGATTCGATAACATCATTGAAAATGAAAAACAATGCAAAAAACAGAACTGATGCCACCAAGGGAAGACCAATAACATAGCCTAAAAATTTAGCTTCGAGTGCCTTTGGCTTTGTAAAATAGGGATAGTACTTAATGATGATATTTAGTGCTCCTGCATGAAGAAATGGAGTCATTAAAATAACAGCATCGCCAATAACACGCACCAATCCTACTTCCTCAGGATCTAACCATGTGGGTATAATCAGTAGCCAACTAATATAGCCTAGCAGTGCCCCCGCATACGATACAATAGAGGCTTTAACCCCCTGTCTAACAACTATTCCCAATAGCTAAATTCGATTTTGTGTAAAACGGCAAAGTTTGACAATTATTTAAGACGTGCAACCACCATGTAAAGTTGTATTACATTTGATTTTTTCGGAGTCTAAACAGACTAAAAACAATTCCAAAAAACTCAAAAATAAAGATTTGGCGAAGACCCTAATCCTACTTCGTAAGCCCCGCAAAGAAGAGGCTAGTTTGTTGCAAAAAGCTGAAACAATTCACACCATCAATGAGCAATGGTGCGATGCTTCATCCAACTGCACTTTGCACCCCACGCTAAGTGATGAAACCTATTTTCAAGAGGCTTTTCAGCTAATCCAGAATTTTCCGCATAAGATCTATTCAGGCAATAGCCTACTGAATGAGCCCAATTACAAGGGCAAGTCTTTATTTTATTTTACCCGATTTATCCTTATCAACAGATTTACGCCCGCTCTTAAAGAGTATCGGCTGCTAGAAGGAATTCTTAAAAAACTTTCTGAAGAAGAAAAATCTAAGGATGTGGTAGTGCTAAACAGTTCGCCATATAGCCACTACATAGAATCTAAGCTTCGCATTGATTTTATCACAAAGGGAGTTATGAAAGCCGGAAAGCTCAATAAAAAGGCTTATTACATGCTTTTTGTGCTGCGAGCTTTTTTGGGGTTCTTTATCAATATTTTCAGATCAGGGACAAAACACATTTTCCTTTTCCCACAGGTAGAACCTCAGCCATTGCTTCATAGAGAAACGTTAAAAATGGAGAGCGGCAACCCTATTACAGACTATTATCTTGAAGACTTTCTAAAGAAAAAGGGCTGTTTTGTTTTGGAGGAACGATTTCCTGTAAATGAGGGTAGCTTTGATTTAAATAGACAGAACCTACTAGGGCGCTACGGGAAACGCAGTTTGTATTTTGAACCTTATTTGCTCAAAGCGATACTTTTTAACGCTAAGGGAGCTGTGCTAAAAAATATAGCACATCAAGAAAAACACATTTTTGATACGATAAATAAGCATGAGGCTAATGGAGCAATAAAATTGCTGAACCACATTCAATATGACCTACGTGCCTTACGCAAACTAGGCGTGCTAAGGATGATGGCTGCCGAAAATCTATATCAATCACGAAAAATAAAAACAACGGGTTGTATAGATGAATACAGCGTAAAAAGCAGATCTGTGCTATACCCCGCAGCCATTAGTGGCAGCAAGACCTACGCTATACAGCACGGGAGTATTCACAAAAACCACATGGGCTACAGCTATTTAAAGGAGGATAAAGAGCATTGCAAATTTGTAGATCAACTTTTTGTGTATGGTCAGGATATTAAAAATCTATTAATAGCTCAAAACAACTTTGCAGGCGAAACCATCGTATCAGGTCAGTTGCGAGCAGATATTATCCCTACTCTATTAAAAAAACATACCCAACTAAAGGTAGAAGGCTTAAACGATGATAGGCCCATGATACTGTACACTTCACAGCCCGTTTTTTCGGTAGGGGGCAGCGAAATACGTGATGCTATAAACCGTGATTTCTTTGCTCTATCAAAAGAATTTCCCGATTGTAAGTTCGTATTAAAACCTCACCCCAGAGAAACTGATTGGACGTATTTTGAAAAAATTGCCATGGAAGTGGGTGCTACAGATTACCTTATCACTCAGGCCGACTTGTATCTTCTTTTGAGCAAATGCACTATGATGTTGACCCATTGCAGTAGCGTAGGTGCCGAGGCTGTAAACTTTGACAAACCTCTGGTGGTACAAGATTATCCTAATATTGATATTATGGATTATATAAAAGACGGCATTGGCTTTAAGGCAAGTGATAAAAATGAATTGCGAAAAGTGATTTCAGGTATATTGGAAGGCCAACTGCAGCTAAACGAAAAAGCCTATGCCAACTATCGCAATCGCTTTTCGGGTCCTATTGATGGCCAGGTATGCACCCGTATTTTGAATCAAGTGCTAGATTAGCTCCAGGTATTTATTGGTCTGCCTAAATATTCTTCCAGCTGTTTTTTTGACTTTGCGTATACAGGTTTTACTTCGCTATCTATAATGGCCAACTCATTTTTATTCAAACTAGGTTTTTCGCCACCATTTATTTTTAAATAAAAAGGTAAAATAAACGACTGTAGTTTAGACGGAAACAAGGGTTGCAATTTCAGACCTAACTGATGCAACCACGGGCTTTTTATTTTTACCGTTTCATTTCGCTTTGCAAAGTCAAAGTCATCATAAAAGGATGGGTCAATGCCCAACTGAGTTGCCAAACTCTTCATACCTGCTATTGGGTCGGCCATAAAATCTTCGAAAACAAATAGTATCATACGCTCTCTTCCTATTTGTTCTTCCCAATATTTTAGATAATTAACATACTTGCCATGAGCAAAATGTTCTGATTCTTTGAGGTACTCTGTAAGGCTAAGTCCTTTTACTCTTTTGGTTCTATGTTTTTCAAAAAGGTATTGAGACACCAATCTGTCAATGGGGTTTCTTAAGATAAAAATCACTTTGGGCTTGGTAGCCATCTGTGCAATTACCTTAGGTGTGTTTTCGTAATAAATGTAGTTGGCGGTAGATTCAAAAACTATTTTTCGCGTTTCTGCCAAGCTTTTGCTAAATAGTTTCTCGTAGGCCTCCAAGCCGTCATTTACGTAGCTCAAATCTTGATTGAACCGATTAACATCATCTGCCAAAAAACAACTGTCCTTCCTTTTAGAACCGTGGGTTTCGGGGTGGGCTTCCAACCAAAAATGAAGTGAACTTGTTCCACTTTTCGGAGCACCTGCTATTATTACGTTTGGTAAAATCATTTTTTCGAAATCCCTTTTTTAAAGCACCTCTAGGGCCACTTGAAAATAATTATTAACCGCTCCTACTACCTTATACTTCAAGTTAAAAGATTGCTCAAATATTCTGAAAGCCTCAAACTCGTGATTTGGCACATTAAATTCATCAAACAATAAAATATCACCCGGTTTCATAAAACGATGCATCGTAGTAAGCACAAATACCGTAGCCGTAAACAAATCTGCATCAAGATGGTAGATCGTTCTTTGCTCTTGCAGCGAATGTTTTTCTGCAAACTCATACAGTGTATCTTGAAACAATCCTTTCACAAATCCTGCTCTTGGATCTTCGATATCAGGAATTCCGGCAATCATATCTCCCTTTTTGAAACTCCCCCACGCCTCGGGCAAACCTTCAAAAGTATCGAAACCATAAAGCTTAGAATCCGGGCTACTGGTGTTATCCAACCACCACTTAAACGAATGCCCTTTGCTTACGCCAAATTCTAAATAATTATAACCAGCATTTTTTAGTTGATACTTATCTACCAAAAACTGATACAATTCGTAGCGCTTGCTGTACACTCTTTTTACAGTAAAATAATCGTTGAATTCAATTCCAGTAGTTTTGGTTTTTATCCATTTTTTAAGAAACACCAAGTTTACCCAACCCTTAATAGGGCCCGCGGCTACACCACTCAGCCAACTTGGAGTACATATAATAATTATGTTCTTGGTGGCAGTAAATATTTTTTTGGTAAAACCAGTAATCATCAGACAAATTTTAAAGCTGCAAATAAAAGTGATTTAGCCGTAACCACCTACCACAAGCCGTTGTTGCCCTTGTATTTTGTAAATAAATAAACTTGTGATGCTTAAAATAATAGTAGCACTCCCAAACTCTTTTAACGCAGAAAACGCCCTGAGTTTTATGACCAATATGCCATTTAGAAGTTTAATGCAAATCCGCTAAATTGCGCGCTTCGAAAATCAGTATTTCAGATAATCAAATGCCATAGCACATGCTTAAGAAACTGCACTTTATTATTCCTATTGTTGGCCTCATCCTGGTAAACTTTATTTACTTCTATCCGGCCCTACAAGGCAAAGTGATTTCGCAGGGCGATATTATTCAAGGAAAAGGAACAGCCCGTGCTATTGTTGAATATCGAGAAGTAAATGACGATGAGCCACTATGGACAGATAGGGTGTTTAGTGGAATGCCCGCCTTCCAGATTTCAACTCGATACCCTAATAATTGGCTCACCTATCCGGCCAAGATAATTGCCTTTGTAGGTGGCGATATGGCAGGTATCCATATCATCTTTACTTTGATGTTTGGGTTCTATCTACTGATGATTTCGATGAAAATGAATCCTTGGCTGAGCGCAATTGGGGCTATTGCCTTTGCGTATTCTGCGTTTTTTATTATCTCTTTCGAGGCGGGACATAATGCCAAAGTGCGAACAGCCGCCTTTGTGGCTCCGGTAATAATGGGCGTGCTGCTTACATACCGAAAAAAATACCTGTTGGGCTTTGCCCTTACCGCACTGTTTTTAGGTTTAAATATCAATTCCAATCACTTTCAGGTAACTTATTATTTGGCTATTATTTTACTAATCATTGCAGCCGTAGAGCTTGTATTCTCTTATAAAGAAAAAGCTATGGCCAATTTTTGGAAAGCCTCAGGTATACTTGTGGTGGCTGCGGTAGTAGGGGCCGGGCCCAATATTAGTAATTTGTGGAGCACCATGGATTACACCAAAGAAACCATGCGTGGCGGGTCTTCCGAACTCACGCATCTCGAAGACTCCAAAGGAGGTCTCACCTTTGATTATGCCATGAGTTGGAGCAGTATTATTCCAGAAACTTTCAACCTGTTTATGGCCAATTTTACAGGTGGTGGTGTATCACAAACCTATGAAGGAACTGAGGCACATGATACTTATTTTAAAAACATTGTAGGAAGCCTTACCTCTAGAGGAACCCCCAGAAAACAAGCAGAGGCGCAAGCCAATCAGTACTTAGGCTCCATGTTTTATTGGGGAGAAAGTATGGTAAATGGAGGGTATTATCTGGGAGCCGTGGTATTTTTTCTTTTTGTGCTAGGCTTTTTTGTAATTAAGGGGCGAATAAAATGGTGGGTGGCTATCGTCACTGTCCTTGCTGTGATAATGTCATGGGGAAAGCACTTTCAGGCTTTCAACGAAATTTTATTCAACTACCTACCTATGTACAACAAGTTCAGAGTGCCTTCGTATGCTCTGATAATGACATTTGTAGTTGTACCATTTTTTGGGTTTTACACGCTAGGCTCCATCATCAATGGGAATTACGACAAGGTAAAAATCAAAAAGCAACTCCTTAATGCCTTGTATGTATCTGGTGGTATTTGTTTGTTCTTTATCGTAACCGGAAGTTTCTTCTTTGACTTTATAGGCCCACGAGATACTCAACTGGCCGAACAGGGAATTGACGTAAGTATTCTTGAAAGTGATCGCTATGCTCTGATGCGTAATTCGGCTTTAAAAACTATAATTTTTTGTGGGCTTACATTTGGTTTGGTTTGGATGTACGTTCAGGAGAAATTAAAACTTTCGTACGCCCTAGCCGCGTTAGCACTGCTGGTAATTGCCGATCAATGGTCTTTTGATAAGCAGCACTTGAGTGCAGAGAACTTTGTGTCTGACAGAACCTATGACAATACATTTACACTTACCGCTGCAGACCAAACTATTCTGCAAGACACCGACCCTCATTACCGCGTGTTTAACACTACTGCCAGCCTTACGGGTGATGCCTACACTTCTTATTATCACAATAGTGTAAGCGGATATCATGGGGCCAAGCTTATTCGCTACCAAGATTTGATAGATAATCAACTCTCAAAAAGCAATATGGCATGTTTCAATATGCTGAATGCAAAATGGTTTATAGTAGGTGATAAAAACACAGGCCAAAAAGCAGCACAACAAAATCCTAACGCCTGTGGTGCAGCTTGGCTGGTAGAAGAATTGAATGTAGTGCCCAACGCTGATGCCGAGATGGCCGCCCTCACAGATTTTGACCCAAAGAAAACAGCCGTAGTAGATCAGCGTTATCAACAGAAAATTCCAAGCTCATTAAGCCATAACCCAGCTTCTACCATTAAAATAGTAGAGCCAGGCATGAAAAAAATGGTGTACGAGGCCAACATTGCCGGGCCAGAAGAATTTGCTGTATTTTCTGAAATATACTATGAAGGTGGAAATAATGATTGGAAAGCCTTTATAGATAACGAACCGGTAGATCATATCAGAGTGAATTACTTATTGAGAGGGATGACCATTCCACAAGGAAAGCACACGATTGAATTTAGATTTGAGCCACGCTCCTATATTATTGGTGAGAAAATTTCTCTGGTATTTTCTATTATCATTTTCATTGCTCTTGGGTTGGTGGGCATTTTAGCCTTTAAGCAAAATAAAAACACAGAAGCTGCTGCCTAGTTGCACTGACAATATGTGATTTACTGATCGTACACCTGAGCCAACATGTACCCCGGAGTTGTTTAATGAATAATTACTTTCTGTTAAACAGACTTTATTACCTCCGCCATAGTTTTCGAAAGGTTCTTACGGCTATACGCGGCTCGCTTATCCCAATCCTTTACCTCTAGCAAGTGGTGAATATTTTGGAATCTCTCTTTAATCCATTGTGATAGCTCTGTTGTTTGCTCGGGTAGAAAAAACTTGCCAAAGTCATTATTATCCACCACATCGGCAGCATCAGAGGGAATAGGTCCCACACCTAGTATCTGCTTTCCAGCGCCTATATATTCAAAAATTTTAGCTGGAATAATTCCTTCATTTCCCTTTAAGCTGGGAATTAAAAGCAATAAAATATGACTTTTGGCTAAATACGATAGCGCATCTGCATGACTTACATAGCCAAGCAAATTTACTCGTACATCCCAATCTTTATTTTTCAATAAAGCCTCACTTGTGCTATCAATCGTCCCCACTATATTCAGAATAATTTTAGCCTGAATTTTTCTTTCTAAACTATACAGTGCCTGTACTAGGGTAGCCAAGGGGTACTTCTCCGATAAAGTGCCTGTATAAGTAATATGCAATTCACTAGATGAAAGACTGGAGAATTGCTGAAGGTCATCCTGGTCATAGCCATTTGTAACGGCCGTTATCTTATTGCCGTCCTCTATCTTTTTTGCCAATAATTTTGCAAAGCCAGGGCTAGCAGCTGTTATGGCATCCGCTTCTAATGCGCGCTCAAGATTGCGGGTAATAGCCATGGGGTAAAAATCTCGGTAATAATAGATATCCGTCCAGGGGTCCCTAAAATCAGCAATCCACTTTACATCGGTTTCTTTCTTCAGGTCTAAGCCGATAAGGTGGGTAGAATGCGGAGGACCCGTAGTTATTACTACCTCAATACCTTCGTTAATTACTAGCTCCTTTGCCTTGTGCAAGGCATACTTCCGCCAGCCTTTACGTGGGTCAGGATAAAAGAAATTACCTCTAACAAAACGTGCTACTTTTTCCTTAATATCGGGCTTAGCATCTTCGCTAGCAAAACCCGAAAAAGGTATTGCTTTTCGATTGGTTGCTTTTTTATACGCCCCAAAAAGCTCCTTTGTTTGGGTTCGGTGTACACAAGTGGTATCTTTTACCTCCTTTTCCAAACTTTTATCTATAATAGGGTAAGTTGCTAACTCAGGATCAACAGTAAGCACACACACATCTACATCATTATCTGGTAGGTACTTAGAAAACTTAAGCCAGCGCTGTACGCCAGGCCCTCCTGCAGGAGGCCAGTAATAAGTTATTATTAGAACCTTTTTCATCTTTTAATAGTTGATTAGCCAAAGAATTTTAGACTGCCAGTTAGTTGTTTAAGAAAGTAAATACTAAGCTAGCTGATTTTTCCTTAACACCTCTATTATTCTTTTTGCCGTATCACCATCTCCATAAGGTTTATTACTAATAGAGAATGGTATTTCTGCAAATTTTTCAAAAGCTGTAAGTATCCTTGATTTGTGGGTCGCACATATTTCATTAGCTCCCAGTTCTACCAGTTCGGTCCACTCAGTTTCGTCTCTTAGGGTAATGCAATATTTGTTTAAATAAAATGCCTCTTTTTGAAGCCCCCCACTATCGGTAAGTACCAATTGCGATTTTTGAATAAGTCGCAGCATATCAAAATAACCCTGTGGATCTATCAGTTCGGCCTTAGTACTTATTCCAAATTCTTGAATTTTTTTCTTTGTTCGAGGGTGAATAGGAAAAACGATACGCATTTTTTCGGCTAACAAATCTATTGACTTCATTAGCAAGGTTAGCTTCTCTTTATCATCGGTATTTTCCTGGCGATGAATGGTCAGCAAAGCAAAAGGTTCCATTAAAAAAGATTCTGCTAAACTGCCCTTAGCTTTGGCCTTTGGCAAGTAAAACCTTAGGGCATCAAACATAATATCCCCCACCTCGTATATGTAGTGCGGAGATATGTCTTCCTTTATCAAATTTCGACTCGCATTATATGAAGGCACGAACAGAAAATCACTGATTTTATCTGTTTCTATACGATTGAGCTCTTCAGGCATATTAAGGTTATAACTCCTTAAACCTGCCTCCACATGAGCAAGCTTAATGTTTAGTTCTTTGGCAGCAAGGGCTCCGGCCAATGTAGAGTTGGTATCACCATATACCAAAACTATATCAGGCTTAGTTTTGATTAGAATATCAGTAATAGCCGTTTTCATTTGGGCTATTACCGCCAACCTATCCTTGCCTTGTATATGCAGCTCATAGCCGGGTTTAGGAATTTCCATCTCCGAAAAAAAAACCTCACTCATATTGGTATCATAATGCTGCCCTGTATGAATGATGATTTCTTCCCAG
>JAUICR010000293.1 GCA_030427785.1 Bacteroidia bacterium
CCTATAAATTTAAGAAGGCTAATCTAATAGCGTAGCCGAGAAGCTTAGCTCTCCTCATCATAATACAGCTTATAGTACTTCTTGCCGTTCTCATCGGTTCCCTTTTCTATCAGTTCACGATTGCCATGTATGTACACATGGAAGTTTTTATCCAGTTTCAATACGCTCTTAAAAACCCTTTGCTTCTTTTTAAGCGCATCCTGCGAAATCTCAAAGTTTTCATCGTACTTAATCTCAGGACTTGACTTTTCGGCCGTATAGGCTCTAAACCTTTCTGCTACAGCTTTGTCTTCAAACACCTCCACCGAAAACTCTTCCGGGTCATAGGTTTCATTTTCTTTAAAAAACTCCTTACTCCTATTTAAAAAATCAATCTTTTCGTGCTTGTCCAGCAAGTCATCGGAGTTCAAATCATTGAGGATAAAATTTTTGGTAATATCTATAATTCCAGCTGTCTTGCTATACTCAGTAGAGCGCTGCGTGATATTCAAAAAATCCTCAAACCAAAACTTAGTCTCCTCCCCTTTGTTGAGATTATCTACTGAGAGCACCTGATATCCATCTTCTTCATTAGCGTTGAATATTAAACAAGCCTTATCTACTTTGCCCGGGCTGATGCCCAAAAAGCTATGAATATCAATAATCGATTCTTGGGTTTCGGTAAACAAAAACGGTTGCTTCTTTTCTGATTTAAAAATACCAATAGCATCACCAGTTACTTCGCCAAAGGATAGTCTCTTGAAATACATAATAAAAAGTTCACCACTCTTTACTTGTGGATGCTGCGAGTGGGTTTGCAGCAGTTTTGCCAAATCCTGCGACCTTTTTACAAAAGACTCTTCGTTGCTAAAAATATCTTTAGCAATAGCATATACATTATTAAGATCAAGCTCGGCACTATGAGTAAACTTGTAAAACTCAGGCGCCTTAAAAGCCCCATGCACATATTGCCATAAAATTTGCCGAGTGGGCTCATCAAAAACAGACTCATCCTCACTCAAAATCAGTTCTTCATCTTTCAGTTTATTACCTATATAATGAGTGATGGCGTGCGCTATAGAACTCAGACTATTATTTAGCATCTTCTTTCTTTTAAGGAATGTAATCCTGCAAAGATGAAAATCAAAAAGGCGATAGCGCTAATTATTTTTGATAAATTAATTAGGCTCGGTGCAATTGCGTTTTGCTAATTTCTATCCTAATATTTATAAACTAAATTAGCCCCCATATTACTACCACTTCCGCATTCTTTTGAAGAGCGCTTTTTACAAGCATGAGACACTACTTCGTTTTCATTTTTCTATTTTTTTCGCTGTACACCTTTGCTCAAAGAGTTACAGGCGAGGTAGTGGATGTTGATACTGGTGAAAAACTTCCTTTTGTAAGTATTCTTTATAATCCAGATTTAAAACTAGGAACCACCACGGATGCTAATGGAAAATTCATTATTGACGATCGAAAAAGCATTACTGAAGTACAAATCAGCTTTATAGGCTATAGAAGTGCAACTTTCAGCAGAGCAGATATACCTAGCGGAAATTGGGTAATTGAATTAAAATCTCTTCAAACCGAATTAGAAGAGGCAGTGGTAAATCCTGGAGAAAACCCTGCCATGCGAATAATAAGAAATGCCATAGCCCGGGCCGACTCTAATGACCCTGACAAATACAAGACTTTTACTTTTAAAGGCTACCAAAAAAACTTGCTTACTCGAAACCCCGATACCACCGTTTCGGCCAAAAAGCAATTGTCATTTATAAAGTCGGACACCAGCACTACTATTGCCAGGCACCTGATGGTATCAGAAACTGTTTCGCAAACCAAGTTTAAACACCCTGATAAGTTTAAAGAAATCATTACTGGAACTAGGATCAGTGGATTCAAAAACAGCATTTTCGCCATAGGTGCAGAAAACTTCCAATACTTTGGCCTTTATACTGATGTGATAAACGTTCTCACTGAGTACTATCTGACCCCGCTGGCCAAGAATGCTGACAAGAAATATTTCTATATTCTTAAGGATACTATTATAGACGGTACTGACTCTACTTTTGTGATGTATTACCAGCCTAAGATAGGATCGAACTTTGAAGGGCTAAAAGGCGAAATTCACATTAGCACAAAGGGCTGGGCGATGGAATACAGTTTTGCTGAACCTAATTACAAGGGCTCTATAGATTTTGCCATTGAGCATTACTACAAGCAAGTAGATGGTGAAAAATGGTTTCCTGGTAGGCTTAGTATTTTAGTATATGTAGAGCGGCTTCCCTTGTTCGATAATCCCGGGTTTATTTTCAGCGATTTGTTTCTGGACAGCGTGCAGATAAATGTCCCTATTGCTGATGATGAATTTGATCATGTAAAAAGAGAACTCTCTGATGATGCTCCGTATGTAACCGAAGAATTTTGGCAAAACAACCGCCCTGTGGTCCTTGATGAAAAAGAGGAAAAAACCTATGCCCATATGGACAGCATTGGCCAGAAATACAAGTTTGACTTTATCATGTCTGGGCTTCAGAATATCTATCGTGGTTTTTTTACAATAGGCGATGTAGAACTTAAGGTGAACAAAACCATACGCTACACAGGCTACGAAGGAATACGTGTAGGGGCTGGAATTTATACCAACTCACATTTTTCAAAGAAAATTCGTTTTGGGGGCTATTACAATTATGGTTTTAAAGATCAGCACTCAAAATGGGGTGGCTTGTTTGAATACTTTGTTGATTGGAAAACCGACCACAAGTTTACATTTGAATATTTCAGTGACGTAATGCTACCTGGGGTAGTAGATATCAAATACTATTACAATACCAATTTCTGGACATCGGTATGGGCACAGGAGATGGACCGAATCGATCAAATCTCACTTGGCTATAAGCGCAGATTCTTTGACCACCTGACCTTTGAAGCAAAACTCAAACGCTATAATCTTCATGCAAACAACGCATATCGCTTTATCAACCCCTATAGCAGAGATCAAAACCCGGGTCAGGATTTCAGCTTTAGCGAGATAAGCTTAAACTGGCGCTGGGCCTTTAGAGAAAAAATTACAAGCAACTTTGGGCATCAAATTTCGGCTGGAACTGATTATCCTGTTTTAATATTTGGTTATAAAAAAGGCCTTGAGCTTTTAGGCGGAAATTACAATTACAACCATTTTGAGGCTGGTGTATGGTTGGTGCGATATATCCGAA
>JAUICR010000294.1 GCA_030427785.1 Bacteroidia bacterium
CGATAATGATAAAGTACAAAACAAGAGAGCAAATTGAACTCATGCGTCAGAGTTCACTATTAGTGAGCAAAACGCTAGGGATGCTGGCCAAAGAAATAAAACCAGGAGCTGTACCCAGTAAGCTGGACAAACTGGGCGAAGAGTTTATTCGCGATCATGGTGGTGAGCCTGGATTTCTCGGATTATACGGCTGCCCAAGTACCTTGCTTATTTCTACCAATCAAACGGTAGTTCATGGCTTGCCGGTAGACACACCGCTGGAGGATGGCGACATTACCAGTATAGATTGTGGCGTTTTGATGAATGGCTATTATGGCGATCATGCCTATACTTTTGAGGTAGGTGATGTAGCTGAAGATGTTAAAAAATTATTACGAGTTACCAAAGAGTGTTTGTACAAAGGCATAGAGCAAATGTATGCTGGTAAGCGATTGGGTGATTTGAGTTATGCGATACAGAAGCATGCCGAAGATCATGGCTATGGAGTAGTGCGCGAGTTGGTAGGCCATGGCCTGGGTACCAAGATGCATGAAGATCCGCAGGTGCCAAATTATGGCCGACAGGGTAAGGGTAAGAAATTTCAGGAAGGGTTGGTTTTGGCCGTAGAGCCGATGATTACTATGGGCACTTATCGTGTAAAACAATTGGCCGATGGCTGGACCATCAATACGGCTGACGACAAACCGGCTGCTCACTTTGAGCACAATATTGCCATAGTGGATGGCAAGCCAGATATTCTCTCCACTTTCGATTATATATATGAAGCTTTAGGTATTACCGAAAACGCATGATAAAGTCCATTTTTCGCTTTGCACTGAATAAAATTCCACGCCCATTATTAATAAGACTGAGCTATGCGGCTAGGCCTGTATTGGCGGCTTTTTATAGTGGCGATAAGTTTGAAGACCCTATTGATGGGAAGAAGTACAAAAAGATGTTGCCATACGGCTACGAAGGTCGTCAGCGCGAAAATGCTTTGGCACCAGGTACGCTCTCTCTTGAGCGCCACCGCCTAATGTGGTTGTACCTAAAAGAGGAAACCGACTTTTTCACAGCTCCTCACAAAGTGCTTCATGTGGCGCCTGAGCAGTGTTTTTACGGTCGCTTTCGCAAAATGAAAAACCTGGATTATCTCACAGCTGATTTGGATTCACCCATCGCAGATGTACAAATGGATATCCACGATATTCAGTATCCTGACAATACGTTTGACGTGGTTTTTTGCAATCATGTGTTGGAGCATGTTACGGACGATATAAAATGCATGAGTGAGCTTTGCAGGATTCTTACGCCTGGAGGCCTTGCTATAATGCAGGTTCCGCTTGATATTACCAAAGAGCTTACCGATGAAGATCCAACGCTAGAAGACCCGGAAGAGCGCAAGCGGAGATTTGG
Source organism: Bacteroidia bacterium (assembly GCA_030427785.1). GTDB lineage: Bacteria > Bacteroidota > Bacteroidia > Flavobacteriales > Schleiferiaceae > Owenweeksia. Next base: position 1,396 of record JAUICR010000294.1, read on the forward strand.
CCAGTACGATCACGTTCGCCTTCATGGTTTAGATTATCCTGAAAGATTGAAAAAAGCAGGATTTACAGTAACTGCTGTTGACTATTCCAAAAAGCTCTCCCCTGAAATGTTTGATAGGTATCGCTTGCCAGTAGGGGAGATTCTTTATGTGTGTACGAAGTAGTTTTAGATTTAAAAACATAATAAAATAGACCTTGAAAAGAGCCACAAAATTAATAGTTGGAATAGGATTAATATTTTGTGGTTGGTTATCTCTAGGAATAGGTTACGCAGTTAGAATCTCTTATAATGGATTTGTTTTTTATGGTGGATTCATTCTGATTGCTGTCGGTATAATTGTCTTATCAAGAAAGTCTAGGGTGAATTGATAAGGAGCTTGAGATATTTTCTATCAGCTGTGGCGTAGAAGATTGCTGAACTCTAGTGCCATCAGAAAAACGATTTTAATTAATCAAGCGCAAGGCATCTTCGGGCTTAACAACTTTTACCTTTTGCTCTTCATAGCCTTTCACATCTCTTGTTACAATCAGGTCGACTCCGGCTTCTAAAGCGGAGAAATATTGGATGGCATCTTCAAAATCTTTCCATTTAGCTAGGTGGGCTTGCCTCACAATATCAGAGTTCACTGTAGAAATTTCAAAATGCTCAAGAATCTGGTTTACACCTTTGTTTGCGGCTTCTAGGTTCAAGGCTTTTTTTGCGGTGTAATGAATATTTGCTACCGAAAGCGAGGACAATACTTTTGTGTGTTTGGCTTTTATGCACTTTAGTACGAGCTTTTCTGCATTTATGTAAAACGGTGCCCGTCCAAGTGTAACATCAAGGACAACGTTGGTATCAAAGAATATTTTCATTTGTCTTCAAGGTTGTATTTTTCCCTGAAGTATTCCCACTTTAGCTCGTCATAGGATTTTTCTTTTGGTACATCTTTAAAGATACCAACCAACTTCTTAAATGAGTTTAACTTTTTTTGAATTTCTGGACTGTGTTTTTTTTCATAAATAGCTTCAGTCTCTGCCAGCATTGCTGAATACCTCTTTTCCTCAATTAGTTCCTTAAGGTATTTTTCTACCATAGCCGAAAGATTACTTCCGTTTTCCTTAGCTAGGAGCTTGGCTTCTTCAATTACATCCTTTTCTACCGATAATGTCAACTTGGTTTTCATACGTACGAATTTACGAAAAGTAAAGTTTTATACGTATAGGTTGTTTTTTAAGAAGGGAATTCTCTCAGTACTGAGTACTCAATACTTTGCACTATAATTTCAAAAAGCTAAAAGCCGCATCCGCGCAATTCTCTCCATCTATACCTGCTGATACAATGCCACCGGCATAACCGGCACCTTCGCCACATGGAAAGAGGTTGTCAATCTGCGGGTGCTGGAGTGTTTCTTTTTTTCTTGGAATGCGAATAGGGCTTGAAGTGCGACTTTCGATACCAATTACATTCGCCTCTTCGGTCATATAGCCTCGCATTTTTTGTCCAAACTTGGGGAATGCCTGGCGCAATCTATCTCCAATAGCTGGAGGTAATACTTCGTCCATTCTTACCGAATTAAGACCGGGCATATAACTCGTTTCGTTTAAGCTAGAAGAGCCTTTTCCTTTTACAAAATCAGTCAATCGCTGGGCGGGAGCGGTTTGGTCACTACCGCCCGCCCGCCATATTTTTTGCTCTACTTCTCGCTGATAGGCCAGTCCTGCCAAAGCACCATAGCTTTCGTATTTTCTTAGGTCTTTCAATTCTACAGCCACCACAATGCCGGAGTTGGCAAAATGATTATCGCG
>JAUICR010000049.1 GCA_030427785.1 Bacteroidia bacterium
TTAATTTCTTTCTTCCTGAAAGGATTCATCTACAATGAAATACTTTGGCGAATTATCGACATAATTAGTTATCTATTGTTGCCAATCTCCATCATTACTCTGTTTTCAAGGCTAAGGCAGACAAAAGAAAACTTTTACGTTATTACATTAACCTTGACCATCTACTTGTTCATTGTTTTAGGGGTACATTGGGGTTTTATGAGAACTATAGCAATAGGAACGATGGATTCAAGATTAGAAGGTCTGCTGGAATTAAATTCAATAAATTCCTTTGTATTTTATTTTTGGGGCATCTGTCTGGTAGCTTATCTATTGTCACTAATCAAACTGATTATTAAAAAGCAAAAAGTTGAACCCGAAAATTATTTAAAGAACAGATTGTTAATAATGATAATTTCTTTGGGAATAGTATTGTATTTTCTTGACTATGGATTTTTTGACCCACATCCAGGTTGGACTGGTTGGCATGGACATTCATTTTGGGAAACATCCGGACATTTACATTAAGAATAAAATAACTAAGCACAACACTGGTAGCTGTTGCACAACCCCTCCCCAATCAAAATAATGAATAGAACAGAAGCCCATAGCGGGCTTTTTGTTTTTGGGCTTAAGTGGTTTTCAGTAAAAAAATGGGCTTGGGATATAGGCCGAAAACGAGTCTGTGGAGAGCGGCTTGTAGCAGGCCAAGCCTCAGCCACCACGCGAATCTCTTCGCGTGGTTTTTACAATAAGTTACGCGAAAGGATTTGCGCTGCAGTGTTAAACTAAAAACTACATCCTACTTCTTCCATTAGTCAATACCAACCAGTCACTCAAAAACCCTCACCAATATTTTTTTCTTTTAAACAGACTTATCAATTGGTTCATTCGTTGAAGTATTAAATTGCGCAGCAATTGCACATGAAGAAAAAAATCACACGAATCTTACTTTGGCTGGCTGGCATCTTTGTCTTGCTATTGGCCATTTTTTCTGCAATCCTGTACATTTATCAAGATGACCTTAAGGCGGCTGTAGTTACCGAGGTAAATCAAATGCTAGCCGAACCGGTAGCGGTAAAAAGCGTTGACGTTTCCATTCGCAAGTTTCCGTATGCTTCTCTGGTTTTTGAAGAGGTGTTTACAGCCGGAGCTAATTCTGAACCTGGCGACACCCTGGTGTATGCTGAAAAAATCTACTTTGAATTTCACCTTTGGAATATCTTTTCGGATGAATTGAAAATTAGGAAAATCTCTTTTGAGGGTGGTTCTGCTAAAATTATTAGACTAAAATCATCAACGCCCAATTATCAAATTTGGAAAACAGATAGCTCCTCATCCGGTTCTCAATTCACTTTAGAAGAAGTAAGTTTTTCCAACTTCCGTTTGTATCAATATGAGGAGGCTGCAACGCAAAAACTGTATGCATACTTGTTTGATTTACACTTTTCGGGAAGTTTTAATAAAGAAAACTTTTTGATACAAACGAACGCTACTATGCGTATCGATTCACTGATTCACAACAACATTACATACCTCCATAGCCTCAATAATACCCTGGCAGCCACAATTGCTGGCAATGCAGAAGAATCAAAAATCACGAAGGGAAATTTGACCATTGAAGGAATCACCATAGAGTTTGATGTAGCCATTGACGAAAATGAAGTTTTGGTTTCAACCAAGGAATCAACCATCAATCTTGAAAAGATAAAAACTCTTAATGCAACCCAAAATTGGGGATTGCCAAAAGACATTAATTACAGCGGCCTTTGTAGATTGAATTTTGTTGGGAGTTTTGTAACCAATCAGTCACCTGATATCCTGCTTGGGTTTAAGATCCTGTCGCCAAGCTCTATCTCTAAAGATGAGATTACGATACGTGACATTAGCTGTGTGGGGAGCTATAGCCTGAAAAACGACCAGGAACAATTGAGTATCAAGCAATTTTCTGGCAAGGGCAAAACTGGCTCTATTACTGGCGATTTATTCATAAAGGATTTGGAATCGCCACTGGTGGTGCTGAATCTGAAAAGCGATTTGGCGCTGGAAGAATGGTTGATTTTTTCGCCCAGCGACACTATTTCCAACCCCCAAGGAAATGTGCTCATTGACATTCATTTTGAAAACCATTTTAAATCCTTTCAGAACATAAAACCCTCTGAACTTCGAAGAGCCAAAGCAAGCGGATCTATTGTAATGAAGGAGTTGAACTTTGGTTTCAAAAACTCAGATAAAGAAATAAGAGACCTAAATGGCAATTTGAGTTTTGAAGGAAACGACCTGAGAGTACACGAGTTCTTTTGCAAAACTGGAACCAGCGATATTTACTTAGAAGGGCAGATTCTCAATATTTTTAATTACCTCTATTTTGATGACCAAAACATCACCATCAAAACCAAATTTCGCTCCAAGCAGTTGGTGCTAGAAGACTTATTGATTAGCGGGAGCACATCTGAGGAATACAGCTTAAAATTTGCTGAAACTTTGAGGCTTGACCTTAATTTGCAAGTAGACCGTTTTATGTTCAAAAATTTTGATGCCACTACAATTAAAGGTGACATTCAGGTGATGAATGGGGATATAAGAGCAAACTCCGTTAGCCTGAAGGCCGATGACGGAAATTTTACTGGGAACTTTAGTATTATCAAAAACGAAAAAGGTGGCCACGACCTGGATGGAAGCCTAAATGCTAAGGCGGTAAACATTCATGACTTTTTTGAAAGCTGCAACAACTTTTCGCAAACTGCCCTGGTGGCCGACAACATATATGGAGACGCTAGCTTTAGCATGCAGTTGAGCTGCTCTATGAGCGAAACCCTGGAGATAGACCTTGGCAGCATTGCCCTGCAATCATTTCTAACCATATCTAATGGCAATTTGAAAAACTACGAACCGATGCTGGCATTATCAGATTATGCCGATTTGAAAGAATTGAAAGACGTTCGGTTTTCAACCCTATCAAACAATATTGACATTGTACACTCCAAAGTGATTATCCCCAAAATGAAGATAGAGAGCAATGTGATGGATATGGAGCTGGAAGGAATACACGGGTTTGACAATGTGATAGACTATAGCATTAGGCTAAAATTATCGGACGTATTGTTTAAGAAACGTCAAAACAACAAGAAGCAAAGCGAGTTTGACGAGCACCTGGTAGAGATCGAAAACGAGGACAACCCAACTATCTACATCCACATGACGGGCTCAGTAGATGACCCCAAGATAGAGCTGGATAGCGAGCGCATGGCCAAGTCGGTAGGCGAAGGGATAAAACAAGAGAGCAAGCAGCTAAAAGAGCTTTTTAAGAAAAAGGATAAAACCAAAAAAGAAGACAATGCAGGTTTAAAATTTGACCTCTTTGGAGAGGAAGATGACCCCGAGTAAAATTAACATTTGCATAATCCCCTTACCCTTTTCAACACAGATAAAACAATATCTTTGCGCGATTTTTAAAAAGTTTCATGCGGCTCAAAATTTTGCTTTCATTTTTCATCTTTCCCTTTCTTATCCATTCTCAGGTTCAGGAAATTAAGGTGATGACCTACAACTTGATGTACTATAAGGATGCCAATGCGCCATGTCCGCAAAACATACCTGCCGCACAAAAAGACGCTGCATTCCAAACAGTTTTTAAAGCTATTAATCCTGATATTCTATGCGTAAATGAATTGGTGGGATTTTCAGATAATTCTGGTGCCGCTTCCATTCTTACCAATGTGATAAACACACAAGGCGAATCAAATTTTGCAAGTGCTAATTATAGCAACAATAGCTTTAGCACTATTACTAATATGCTGTTTTATGACAGCACACTTTTTGGTCTTGACAGCCAAATAAAAATCAGCCAGACCATTACAAATATCGACCTACCTCGCGTTATTGACATTTACAGATTGTATTACAAAGACCCTAAATTTTCGATAGGTGGAGACACTACTTTTTTTAGAGTAGTAGTAGGTCATTTAAAAGCAAGTACTGGCACCGCTAATAAAGATAAACGAGAAGATGCCGCAAAGGCAATAATGGCTTACTTGACAGATAGTGTGGCTGATGAAAACGTAATTCTTTGTGGCGACCTGAATCTTTATACCAGTAGCGAAGGTGCCTACCAGCAGTTTACTAACTACTCGGTAAGTGCCGAACAATTTGTAGACCCAGGCCCAACAGGATCGTGGAATAACAATCAAAGTTTTTCGAGCCATCATACACAAAGCACACATGCCAGTCAGTCGGGTTGTTTTGCAGGAGGTGGATTAGATGATCGATTTGACTTCATCATGTACTCTAAAAGCATCAGTACCGGAAGCAGCAGAATGAAGTATAAATTCAATAGCCACAAGGTGATTGGCAATGATGGGGCGCATTTCAATCAATCTATTAATGCTGGAACCAACACATCTGTAAGCCAGCAAGTGGCAAATGCTTTATACAATTTTAGCGACCACCTACCAGTAATAGCTGAATTTATCATTAGCCCAAGCGATGTAAGCATAGCTGAACTTAGTCTTAATGAACATCTTGTAGTCACGAATCCCTTTAAGGAATTGCTGAAAATCTCTACCCTCGAATCGTTGCAAAACAACTATACCATTGTGGTATATAGCATGAACGGCAAAGAGATGTACAGAAATAATTGGAATGACAACCAAACGGTTGAAATCAGTACACATAGTTGGCCCAAGGGTATTTATTCTTTGAATATTTACCATGCGAAAGGCGCTGCAGTGAGCAAAAAATTGGTGAAGTATTAGAATGAGAGTTAGTAAATTTTTGACATTAGGATTTTTAACCCTACTAGGCAATGTACTCTGGTCGCAGGCATTCCAAAGCGAAATAACCAGTGCCTCTAATATTAGGATGGCGGTATCCAATTTTGGAACTTTTGGAAACTCCTTTGATGGCTATAGAGATGGATCAGGTACACCTAGCTGTATGTTTCCTGCCGGGTCAGGAATCGAAAACCTATTTGAAGGCGGAATTTGGGTAGGCGGCAAACTAAATGGTGCTGACATAAGAGTTACCACCGCAGCCATAGATGCTCCTTCGGGCTATACTGCAGGGGCAGGTGGTTTCGAAACTTATGCCTTAACACCCCTTATCAATCGCTCCTCTTTATTTGATAGTAAAAACTATTCGGCCGATGCAGTGTCGCATGAAGACTTTGTAAGCACTATTAGCGATACTGTACAGTTTTACCCGGGTACTTCCATCCGAGTTGGTGGTCCTAATCATCAACCAATGGGAATTGAGATTACTATGGAAACATACAATTGGAATTACTTATTTTCTGACTTTGTAGTGTTTGTAAACTTCACCATAAAAAATACTGGGAGCAACTATTACGATGACCTATATGTAGGACTTTGGAATAATACTGTGGTAAGAAACGTAAATATTACCCCCCCTGGTGGTGCCAATTTTTACAACAAAGGTGGAAATGGTTATCTCGACTCCCTCAACCTCAACTACTGCTTTGATGCCACCGGAGACCCCGGATTTACAGATAATTATATTGGTCAAAAGTTTTTAGGAGCTTCAGATAAAGAGGGTTTTCATAGCCCACAAATTGATAGCAACTACAATCAGCTAACCGGACAATGGGAGCTGGATAATTTTAAAGCCAACTATCAAGCATGGGTTTTCAATGATTTTACTGCTCAGTTTGCCGCTCCCAGCAATGAAGGCCAGCGCTACGACAAGATGCGCGAAGGCCTAAACTATTCGCCCTGCTGGAACAACCCAAACGATCCCGGTTGTCCCGGAAATAAAGATTATCAAGCATTATTAGGCCAAGCCGGAAATAGATCTGATTTGATATCGGCTGGTCCGTTTGCACGCTTTGAGCCAGGAGATGAAGTAGTGGTAACCTTTGCCTATGTACTGGCCAAAAAGAATGAAGATGGGCAACCTGCCTCAGCCAATACCCCTACCCAAAGGATGAACCTGGTGAGCAACGCAGGTTTTAGCCAAGAAACCTATAATGGTGAGGATGTAAACTTTAATGGAATATTAGATGATGGCGAAGACCTGGACGGTGATGGCAAAATAACCCGTTTCATTCTCCCCACCCCTCCCGCTACACCTATTACCAAAGTAATAGCTCAGGATGATAAAATTGATATTTACTGGACGAACAACTCAGTAGAATCAATTGACCCTATTAGTAACAAAGCAGATTTTGAGGGATTCAGAATCTACCTAAGCACATTAGGTTTTGATGTGAATGGAACGAGTAACCTAGCCGAAAGTTTGAAGCTGATAGCCTCTTTTGACAGCCTGGGAAATGGAAAGTTTTTTGACACGGGATTTGACGACATTAAGCTAGTAGAAGAAAAGACTTTTGAGGGCGATACCAATGTGTATCAATTTAGATATACCATTAATAATATTAATAATGGATGGCAAAATGCCGTGGCAGTAACTGCCTTTGACAAAGGTGATGAAGAACGAAATATCCAAAGCTTAGAGTCCAGCTATTTGGCCAATGACTATAGAGTATTTGCAGGTACAGAGGCCAATAGCAGTATGGAAAAGAATGAACCATTCGCCTATCCTAATCCTTATTACTATGGTGCTGCCTGGGAAGGTCAATCAAACTTTCAGGAAGAAAGCCGCAAAATGATATTTGCCAACTTACCGGCACGCTGCAACATTAGAATATATACGGTGGCAGGCGATTTTATAGATGAAATACAGCACAACGAAAGTTATGATGGGTCAGACATTAGATGGTTCAAAACCTTTGGTAGCGAAAACGAGGAAGACAATATATTTAGTGGTGGCGAGCACGCTTGGGATTTACTAAGCTTTGGTAGCCAAATCATTAGTCGTGGTCTTTATATGTTTTCGGTAGAAGACCTAGACACGGGAGAAAAATTTACAGGTAAATTCATAATTATTAAATAAACACAATTCGAGATGAAGAATCTTTTTACCCTTTTATTAACCGCAACTTTATCAGTGGGCCTATATGCGCAGCAGCTAGTGCAGGTAACTGATATAAATGATGCAACACCGGCTATGCTGGCCAATTGTAATGACACCTCTAGCTATTACCTGGATACTGTGAAAGTAGTGTGCTATGTAGTAACTGCTGGTAACTTAAGTGAAGTAGTATCTAGCTCAATAAACGGAGCTAATGGTACGCGCCCATTTATTTGGGTAAATGATACCGCAAACGGTGGAGCTCCTGGCCCATTTACAGGATTGGAAGTAATGGGTGTAAACTGGGGTACTAGCCAAGCTACTACTGGTTTTACATCGCTAATATCAGGCGACCTGGTAGAAATTACCGGTGTAGTAGGTATGTACAATGGCGCTACCCAATTTCAGCCATTAAATAATACCTCTATTAATATCCTTGCCGGAAACAACCCTACATTTACTCCAGCACCTATTCAAGTTTCGGAGCTTAATGATGCTAATCAGATAAACAACCTGGTAACTGGTGAAAAGTGGGAAGGTGTTTTTATTGAAGTAAATAATGTAACCGTTACTTCTGTAAGCCCATTTGGTAGTGGCGTAAATGCCCGTGTAAACTTTACGGTAGCTGACGCTAACGGAAATTCAATGGAAGTGTATGATTTCTTCCTTGCTCAAAAACTAACTACTTGGGCTACTAAAAATCCAAATTCACCTGCCTCTTTCGGTAAGTTTACCGCACCTGCTGTAGGAACTTTGTTCACCTCTCTTAAAGGTGTGATTGAGCACTCTGGTAATGGATGTACCGGTGGTACTGGCCAAGGATATCGTCTACAGCCTTTTGACTCTACACATTATACTATTGGTAAAGCTTTACCTAATTTCATAAGCGTGCAATCAAGCCCATCTGTGCCTACAAGCTCAGACCCTATTACAGTAAATGCTGATATAGTTGACTCTGACGGATCTATAGATTCAGTAAATATTTTCTGGACTGCCAATCCATCTACTCCGCTTGCAAGCTTTACAAAAGCAGCTATGCCTCTGAGCAGCGGTATCACTTACAGCTACACTATTCCTGCTCAAGCAGACGGTACCGTTATCCGCTACTTTATTGAAGCTACTGATGATGACACTGCAACTTCTCGCTACCCAATTAATCCTGATGTAGCCAATATTTACGTTCGCGATAATGGACTTACTATTATGGATGTACAAACTCCAAGCAGCGGTGGAAATTCTCCTTTTGTGGGCCAAACTGTTACCGTAAAAGGTTTTGTATCGGCATCTGAGCGCGCATGTGATTTGGGCTATGTATACATTCAAGATACTTCGGCCATGGAATATGCTGGATTACCACTACGTGGCTCTTTGGCCTTAGCTAATTTGTACCGCAACGAAATGGTACTAGCTACAGGTACAATTCAGGAGTCATTTGGTTTTACCGAAATGGTAATTGATAGTGTAAAAAGTTTGGGAATGGGCGCTGAAGTTCAGCCAATAGTGCTTGACCCATCTGACACTACAGAGTTTGATGACTATGAGAAATACGAAAGTATGTTGGTGAAATTCCAAGCTCCAGGTGCTGGCGAAAAACTTCAAGTAGTTCGTCCTGATTTAGGTTTTGGTGATTATGCTATTTCTACCCAAAAAAGCAACACTACCTATTTTAAAGCAGTACGCAGAGTACTAGCAGGTCGTACTGACGGTACTCGTGCGCAGTCTTCTCTATATGTACAGTTGGTTTCTGACTCTTCGTGGGCCACTAATGACGGTACCATGTTTTATGCTCCTATTGTAACTGATACCAACATTACTATGGATGCTATGACAGGAATTATGTGGTATGCATTCGGAAACTTTAAGCTTACTCCAAGAAACAATGATGATTTAGAAGGACTAAGCGTGGCTCTTGACACTAATGGCTGTGGATTAAACTACTTCAGCATGGAAGAGCTTGTAAATACCGTAGCATTAGATATGTATCCTAATCCTGCTACTAGCAATGTAACCATCAGTGCAGAGAGTGATAACATCACTGTACAGGTATATGACCTGAAAGGAACTTTGTTGATTGAAAAATCTTCGAACAACCAAGGAACTATAAACCTAAACGTAAGCGGAATGAACCACGGTTTGTATCTGGTACGTGTACAAGGTGATGACAATGAGTTTTTAGGAACTTACAAATTAATCATCGGTCAATAATTTATAACAGAGACTGTTTTGCAGTGATGCAAAACAGTCTCTTTTTTCAAATCCCAATTCCGTGTTAAGAACCACTTCATTTGCAACCACATTTATTTTAATAAGATTGCCCCTGGTGATACTTGCGGCTGCACTCCTGCAATCGTGCACCAAAGGGACGCCTTATGCAGATAAGTTTCCTGACACGCAATTAAGTGTAAAAGAAATAAACCTTACGGGTGATGAACGCTTGAACTCCACCGTTAAATTAAACTGGTTTGGTTTTGACTCAGATGGATATATTACTGGGTATGAAATTTCTTTTGACAATAAGGTATGGAGCTACACCGAAAGAGTGGATTCTACCTTTTCTTTTTCAATTCCATCGGGCCAGGACACAGCCGATGTTGACTTTTGGGTAAGAGCTATTGACAATGAAAATCAGCGCGACCAAAGTCCAGCACACCTTTCTATTCCTTTAAAAAATTCGGCCCCCACCGCTTCATTTAATAATGAATTTGGGCCAAGAGATACCGCATTAATTGTTTCTACTTTCTCGTGGAGTGCAACAGATCCTGATGGAGATGGCACTATAGCGAGCGTAGAAATTAAATTCAACAATGGAAGCTGGTATGCTCTAAATCAAGGAAGTTCTATTATTTCCTTCCTGTTAGATACCGCTGTCCAAACTGGTTCAGCGCAAGCTGACGTATATTATGATCAGGTCCTTACACCTGTTTCTCAAAAAATTGATGGGCTATTGCCCAATGCTGTTAACTCACTGTATATACGAGCTACTGACATAGCAGGTGCCGTAAGTAAAGTAGATACTGCCATTGCCTATTTTCTTAAAAACAAGACACCCAATACAAATTTGCTCTGGGTTACAGGCCAAGGTGCCGGTACCTCGCAAAAGTATGCCGATGTATTAAATCCTATTGGGATAAAGTATGATCGTTTGGATTATGGTGCCGACATTAATGGCGCAAATATGCCCAGCTATTGGAGCCCAACCTTTACCTTGATTAGCAGCTTGTATCCGAAGCTATTTGTAAATAGTGATCAAACTACTTTCAAAAACCGTGTAACATCCAGGATTCTCACTTTGTTAGAATTTATGGGGCCCTCTGTTCAGGAATTCACCAATAATGGCGGTAAATCCTTTATTACTACAAGTTTTAATAAAGAACAAAACTTATCCGAAATCACCGGTCCTTATCCTGTATCATCACTCGTGGTATCAAGTGCAGGCCAAGCCCGTATATACCCCGATAGTGGTTTGGTAACGGTAATGACGGGACCGTACCCAAATGTAAACCCACCATCCAATAATTTGCAAACTGGCGTAGTACCTATTGTAGGCACCACAGATTCTGAAGACTTTTATAGAGGTAGATTAACCAAACTTAATAATTGGCAAGGCACTGATATAGTAGGTGTAGTAAGAAGGCCAAATGGTATTTGGTCTCAAGTATTATTTGGTGTTGAGCTGCATAATTACAATGCCAATCCTACCAATTTACAATTGCTATTTGAAGAAATTCTTGTCAATGAATTCTAAAAAACTACAAACGTTTATAGTTGGCATTATGCTCCTCATTGGCTACAGCGGCTTGGGGCAAAGCACTGCCTCATTATCAGGAGTAATAAAAGACACCAAAACCGGTGAAACTCTCATAGGCGCATCTATTAACCTTGTAGGAACTTATAAGGGAGCAGTGGCTGACTTAGATGGTAATTATGTGATAAATGACATAAAGCCTGGGGATTATGATATTAAAGTGCAGTTCTTGGGTTATGAAACCAAGTTATTTACTGGAATCACATTTAAAGAAGGCGAGAAGAAAATCCTTAATGTAAACTTAGCAGAGCAAACTCAATCGCTGGATGAAGTAGTGGTGGTAGGCCGTAGTAGCCAAATAAATCTTGAAGATGCCGCTTCGGAAGTAACCCTTAATCAGGAGGCTATTTCTGAAATGAACGTAAGGGATGTAAAAGAAATAATGGAGCTACAAGCAGGTGTGGTAAAAACCCAGGACGGCTTGCAGATACGCGGTGGTAGAGTATATGAAACGGAATACGTGATAGATGGTATTAGTGCACAAGATCCTCTGGCAGGTACCGGATTTGGCGTAGAGGTGGCCAGTGGTGCTATTTCTAATGTTAGCCTAATAACTGGAGGGGCAGGTGCCGAATATGGGGGTGGAAGCTCAGGGGTAGTAAGTACCAGCATTAGAGAAGGTGGCGACAAATTTGAAATAGCCGGAAGTTGGCAGCGCGATAATTTAGGCAATACAGATTGGGCCAGTTCATTTAATACAGACATTGTAGAACTTAGTATTGGTACCCCGATAGCAGGCACCAAAAAGAAATTAACCTTATTTGTAGGTGCCACCATGTATTTATCTGATGACTATTTTGGCCCAACTGCTAATCAGCTAAATAGTTCCTTCTTTCCTGACAACCCGGAGTTTTGGGCCCCACGACAAAACAATGCTTATACCAACACCATAAAACTGGCCTATAAGCTTAAGCCCGGAACTAAAATTTCTATTACCAATCAACACTCTTTGGCAATCAACCAAAACACAAGGAGCTTACAAATTGTTGGTTTCAACTCTATCCTTACGCCAGGCTATCAATACGCTCGTAGCTTAAATTTAGACAATGCGACTACCTATACGCATAGCTCTAATCTTACGGCACTGAATGTAAATCACTTAATTAATCAAAAGTGGGGATTGAATGTATCGGCAGGTAGGCTGTTTACCAATTTGAGGGCAGATGCAAATGGGCGCCCGTTTAGAACCGCCACAGTAGATGTTGTGCTTGACGAAGACAATATTATTACCTATCCGATAGATATATTCCAGTACAGTAATTCTGATTTAGGAGTTTTATATGTTAACACCAGTGATGGCGGATTGGTAAATAACGGAGGTATTTCACCTGTGTGGCACGACCATTATGCCGAAGAATACTCTATAAACTTAAAGGCTACCTACATTCCCAACAAGACCAATGAATTTAGTTTTGGTACCCAAAATTCCTTTACCGAATATCAATGGGTGGATGTAAACTCGCCATGGGTTGGCGCTCCCATTCAAATTAGCGAAACGGTATCTACTGATAATCTTAGTATAGGGAGTAGCAATGATATATGGAAAGTAAACCCTGTGGAGGGCGGTATTTTTGTACAAGATAAAATAGCCTACAAGGGTATTACTGCCACCATAGGACTTAGATTAAACTATTGGGCACCTGGCAAATTTGTAGATGATGCGGTATCCAACCCTGATGCCCCGGTTATCCCCCAGGTTAGAGAAGATTATATGGACAAAACCTTTGGCATGTTTGGCCTTAGATGGAAAACGCGTCTGTTGCCTCGTATCAATGTTTCATTTCCGGTAACGGAAAACAATATGTTGTACTTTAATTACGGTCATAGTATGCGCCTGCCCCACCCCAGATTTGTATATGCCGGCCTCGACCCTACCTACCAAGATCAATCATTCCTTGCCAGCCTCGGAAACCCAGATCTTGACCCCGAAGTAAATGTTTCGTACGAAGTAGGATTTAAATCAAAAGTTACTAAAGATTTGGCCTTTACAGTAACTGCCTACAACAATAATAGATTTGACTATATCGTATCGCGTAGTGTTATTGTAAAAGACCAATCGGGGAGAAACACTACCAAAACTTTTTACATCAATCAAGATTACGCAAACATATATGGCGTAGAAGCAGGTGCCCAATACAGGATAGGGCGCTACTTTAGAACCTACGCTAACGTAGCCTATCAAGTAGCAAAAGGAAAAAGTAACTCGGCTAGAGAGTCGGCTTTACAAATTGCTCAAAATGGAGAAGTAAGCACCACCAAATCACAGTATCTCGCTTTTGATAGACCCTGGAATATTAATGCCGGCATAGTATTTACACCCGATAGCACCATGCGTTCATTTGGAATAAATCTCACTGGTTTTAGCGCATTTTTATCGTATCAATTTACCTCAGGATATCGCTACACACCCTACGAACTAGTTTCGTTCAACGAGCTGGGAAGACCAATCTACGAGCCAATTATCAGCTCCTATTTGAGCGAAACCGCCAAGGCCTGGCATAATTTCGATTTGAAACTAAACTACCGCTTACCGCTTAAAATGGGCGTAAAAGGCATCTCATTAAGTGTGGAAATACGAAACCTGCTAAATGCCAAAAACGGACAGATAATAAACCCGGTAACTGGCACGGCCTATGAGTATGGTGATGAAGTACCTACCAACTGGCGCGACCCATTGTACAACAGTCCAGCCGAAACGGGACTAGACCCCAGAAACCCTGCCCGCTATTTGCCTCCTCGCCAAGTACTATTTGGAATAGCTTTTAGATTTTAATGATGAAGAAAAACCTATTCATACTCATTTTTACAGGCTCGTGCCTATTGATCCAAGCTCAGATTATACCAAATTATGGTGGCGAAAGAGCGGGTATTTCTACTTTGAGTTTTTTGAAGAATGACTTAAATGTTCGTTCTGCGGGCCTTGGAGGAACAAGTGTAGCCCTAAGTGGCGATGCTTATTCGGTGCTGAGTAATCCTGCGGCACTTACTAATGTTAAAGAGCAAGCTTACGCGCTTAGTCATCTATTTATAGGCGCTGGTATCAATCAATCGTATTTATCAGGAATTTACCCCTTAAAAAATAAAGTAAGCCAAGTAGCTTTTAGTATCAACTCGCTCAATTCAGGAAATATGGAGGAGCGCACAGAGTTTCAGCCCAACGGTACTGGCCGAAAGGTATCTGTGAATAATACAGCTATAGGGCTCACGTATTCTCAAAGGCTTTCAGAGAGGTTTAGTGCGGGTATTACCTTAAAGTACATTTACGAATACATGGCTGAATTTACCAATAGCACCGCTACTGTAGATGTTGCCTTTTTGTACGAAACTGATTTGAAGGATTTACAATTTGCCGTTATGGTTCAAAACTTTGGAGGAAACTCATCCTTATCAAATGATGGCGTGGAGCTTCCTGTAGTTTTTAATAGAAACAGCAATGTAGAATTAGATGCTAACACGCTTCCTAATATTTTTAAAATGGGTGCAAGCTTTAAGCCTTGGAAACAAGAAAAACAAAGTTTGCTAGTGGCAGTAGAACTAAATCATCCAAATGATAATACTGAGAACTACCGATTAGGTGTGGAGTATGAATTTATGGAAATGCTATACGCACGAGCAGGGTATAAAATCAATGTAAAAGATCAAAGCTACCCTACGTTTGGATTTACGTACCGAGCCATGCTAGGGGGCATCCCAATGTATATAGATTATGGTGCAAACCCAGCTAAGTACCTTGGTATTCAGCACACCTTCGGATTAAGGTTTCACTTTTTAAATCAAGAACGATGAAAATGAAAAACCTCATCCAGCTAGTAAGTCTTTTTATAGTGATTACACTAGTTACCGGCTGCAGCAATTTTTTTGGAGACAAAACGGATTTAGACTTTATAGAAGTGCCCGATTACAGCGCATCCCGTTCGGCAGCTTATGTTCCTATTTTACCTGTAATGGATGATTTTGTGCGCCCCACAGATGTATGTGTAGGTTTTGACGAGTTGATTTACGTAGTAGATCAAGGCACACAAGAGGTGGTTGTTTTAGATCAAGCAGGGCGCATATTAGGACGAAAATTTGTGCCCGGAGCTACTGCCGTAGCGCAAGACAGAGCCTTTGATCTATTAGTCATTGGCACTTTTGATACGGTGCTTGTAAACGGTGGTATTTCAGATAATTATACCTTTTCAACTATTTACCGCATAAGCCAATTTGCAGGTGGTGGATATAATTTAAACAATGCTAAAATTACCAATAAGATCGTTCATCCTTTTTATACGGGCCGTAGAGGCAACAGCTTGGATGAAGTGGACTATGTTCGATTTAATAAAATTGCAGTCTTGGCCAATAATTCAGACCCTGACTTGAACAATCAGTTTTACGTAACCCGCCAGGGTGCCGGAAACAGTGGTGGCGGATTAATTCCAAATGATGCAGTTTGTTATTTTGAAAATACAGACGAGTTTATCTCCACTCTTAATGTTACCACCTCTACAGGTGTGTTTAGTAATTATTTCAATTCGCCCTCGGGCATAACCACCCTGGCTCAGCCACCACAAATAAGCGCTAGAGGCGGAAGACAGTTTCTTTATACCTCATTAGACGAAACGGCAACATTAAAAGTGCAACTCATAGAGCATGTAGAGGCCGAATTTGCTAGCTACTACACACCACAATTATTAGCAACAGGAGATACCTCTAAGGCAGATGGGTTTATTAATAGCCCAAATAAATTTACACAGCCAGCGGCTGTTACTATTGCCGGTGATGCTAGTCAATACATTTTTGTTGTGGATCAAAAAACAGATTCGCTCTATCAATTTACGTCTACAGGATACGAAGGAGTACTGCCTCCGGCAGCCACGGGTATTAAGAAATACCAAATGACGAGCTTTGGTGGTAGAGGCGTTTCGCCCACAAAATTTAATGCACCTAGTGGAGTAGCTTACTTTGATAAAATTGTATACGTGGCTGATGCCGGAAACGGACGCGTACTGCGATTTAAGCTTACTTTAGATTTTGATTAAAGTTTAAATCGCTAATTCGGTATAATCCACCCCTAAATAAGTGGGAAGTAGGTTTAAGTTGGTCTGATAGTTCGATTTCATCCTTTTGTATATATTTGTGAGAGTTATGAAAAATTTACACCACATTTTCTTTACTGCACTCTTGATTCTTGCTACAGCAAGTTTCTCCTATGCGCAGAAGTCTAACGGAAATTCTGGAAATAATTCCGGGAATATTGGTTGTAATGTATTTATACCTGATGCTTTTACCCCAAATGGAGATAATATAAACGATAGATTTGAGATCAAATACAGCGATGTATGCGATGTTACTAGTTATCACCTTATGGTGTTTGATAGATGGGGACGCTTGGTATATGAAGCCAAAAGCGCCAATCCCGATTTAGCTTGGGATGGAAAATTTGAAGGTAAAGAGATGCAAGGTGGCGTGTACATTTGGAATTTGCAGATGACCATTAATCCTTCGTATGTGGGTGAACAAGACCATATAAACCGACACGGCACAGTGGTGGTATTGCGATAGTATTTTATAATCTATAAGTTTTATATTCGATAAAAAATTGAAGGCTGCGAAATTCGTGGCCTTAATTATTTTAAGCATTTTTTGAATTTGAAACATTTACTCTCACTTCTATTCTTTTTATCATTAGGATTGTCGGCCTATAGCCAACCCGCAAAAGGACATTACTTGCCCCTTTCGTTTTCGTATGTACACCATACTGTAAAAGACGATGCTCTTTCTCCTGTAAGTTATTCGGGGAGTTTAGGCGGCATGGGCCTTGGGTATTATTATCAAGGTACCAAATGGCTGATTCAGCTCGACCTTGCCGGAGCAGGAGGAGTGCAAAAACCTGATGTAAATAGGGACAATAACTTTAGTCAAACCACTTCGGCTTTAACCAGAGCCAACCTTCAAGTTCTAAGACAAGTCGTTTCGGTAAGCAATTGGGTGATTTACGGAGGCCTTACCAGTATCAACACTTTTGATTATCGCTATCACAACCGGTATGGAAATAGTAGAGAAAGCTATGAGTCCTTTTTTTCGGCAGGTATCGCTCTAGGAACCCAAAAGTCATTTGAACTCTTTTCAAAAAAATTTACGTTTCAGTACACTTTAGGATTGCCTATAGGAACCTACTATCTGCGGCCGAGTTATGTCAAACCTAATTTTAATGGCGAGGTAGGAAGTAAGGATTTCGCCTTTTGGGGAGACTTTTATTTAATATCCTCTAAGCCGGAATTGATTTGGGAATTAGAAAACGGCAATCAAATTCGCCTGTTTTATCATTGGGAGTTTAGCCAGCTGGATGAGCTAAACAAAGTTCAAACTAATATGCAGCAAATAGGAATCTCAACCGTACTTAAGTTTTGAAAAAAGTAATCTTCATACTCCTTTTAGCACCCATTCTTTTTTCTTGTAAGAAAACATTAATGGACGAAAACCCTCAAAACGACCCACAATCAAACTTTGATATACTTTGGGAAACAGTAGGTGATAAGTATTCATTTTTTGAGCTAAAAAAAATATACTGGGACAGCGTGTATACGCACTACGATCATCAAGTAGACGAGAATACAACCAAATATGAGCTCTTTGATATCCTCGATAGCATGCTTTATGATTTGCGTGATGGCCATGTAAATCTCCGATCAGAATTTAATCTGAGCCGAAACTGGAATTGGTACTTAAACTACCCTGATAATTTCAATTATGAATTGGTTGAAAAAAATTACTTAGGCAGCGATTACAAAATTGCAGGTGGTATACAATATACTATTATCGATTCGGTAGGATATATCTATTATGGGAGTTTCAGTAGCGGGTTTAGTCATGACAATCTTGATGAAGTAATGACGTATATGAAAGGTACTAAAGGGCTAATAGTAGACGTGCGAAATAATGGTGGTGGTTATTTGAGCAATGCATTTGCTTTGGCCCAAAGACTAGTAGACCGTAAAAAGCTAGTGCTTATAACCCTTGAGAAAACCGGTCCCGGAAAAGATGATTTTGGAAATGCTTTGGCCTATAGTGTAAGCCCATCTAACTATGTGAATTACGATGGCAGGGTTGCAATACTGACTAATAGGAGGTGCTATTCTGCCACCAACACTTTTACGGCCCTAATGTGGCCTTTTGATAATACTGTGATCATAGGTGATAGAACTGGCGGTGGAGGTGGAATACCTATAGATCAGGAACTACCTATTGGCTGGACCTATCGGTTTTCTGCATCCAT
>JAUICR010000050.1 GCA_030427785.1 Bacteroidia bacterium
CACTGGTCCAAGCATGTTGAAAGTTGAAACCACCCGTTACGCCATCTACATTCAATACTTCGCCTGCCAGGTAGAGGCCGGCTATGTTTTTGCTTTCAAAGGTTTTTAGCTGTACTTCGCTGAGGTCAACACCACCACAGGTTACAAACTCTTCTTTGAAAGTGGTTTTGCCTTTTACTTCAAAAGGATGACGGATGAGCATTTCTACCAAGCGGTTCATATTCTTTTTGGAAACATCCAAATAGCGCTGGTTATCTTCTATACCTGCTATTTGCAGAATTTTTTCCCACAGCCGGCCGGGGATGCCAAACAGGGCCTGGCTCTTCATTAGCTTCTTGGGGTGTGCTAGTTTAAATTCATTGAGCTCTGTACGCACGGCATCTTCCTCCTTGCCACACCAGTTAACCAGAATGGGGAATTGATAATTTTTGAGATGTAAATCGATAGCTGCCCAGGCCGAGAGTTTGATAATGGCGGGAGCACTAAAACCCCAATGGGTGATGAGCAGCGGCCCATCTTGTTTCCATTTGGTAGCAGGTATTTGTACAAAAGCATGCGGCACCGAGAGGCCCATCAGCTCTGTGTAAGCCGAACCTGGAACATTGAAGGTAAAGAGCGAGGGGATAGGGTTGCTGATCTTTAGGTTTAGCTTTCGCAGCCAATCATAGCTTTCTGATTTTGGATGGCCACCGCTGGCTACTATCACTTTTTTGGCTTTCAGGAATTTGCCGTTTTTTAAACTTATAGTAAAACCCTGCTCATTTTTCTTTAGGCCCGTTACTTCTGTTTTTAGCTGTATATCAATACTTGCCTTGTTTGCTTCCTGCATCAGGCAGTTGATGATCGTTTGCGAATCATCAGAAATAGGGAAGACTCTGCCGTCTTCTTCCACCTTTAGTTTTACGCCACGGCTTTCAAACCATTCTCGGGTTTCCTTAGTGCCAAATTGCTCAAAACCTTTGCGTAAACTTTTGCCACCTCGTGGATAATGATTTACGAGCTGCGCGGCATAATCGCAATCGTGAGTTACGTTGCAGCGCCCACCACCGCTCACTTTTACTTTGCTCAGTAGCTTATTGCTTTTCTCCAAAATAGCCACTTGGTTCTTTCCGCCATCAGCTGCATGTATGGCTGCAAAGAAACCCGCAGCACCGCCACCTATTACTACTATGTCAATGTCAATTTGAAGCATCGGGCGAAGGTAATGCTTCTCGCCTCCGCTATTAGATTAGCCTTCTTAAATTTATAGGGAACAAAATTCAGATTCGTCTGGACAACCAGAGGGTAAAGGTGAACTAGCTCGGCTCCTAAATCAGAGATTTATTTCGAGCATTAGTCCTTTACTCCTCTTAGGTTTACGTGCCATTTAGAATGTTAAGCTCCCAGGCTTATTAATAGCGTTTGCAAAAAACCTTTGGTTGCCTTCAGACTTTGAATTCCTAATCTTAAAAGTATGAAAAAGTTAACAGTAGGCATCGATGTTTCTAAAGACCAACTTGATTTCTGCATCCTTGACAATCAAGATCATTCGGTCATTAAAAGAGGAGTTATCCCTAACAGTAAGGCGGCTATCACCAGTTGGCTAGCCAATTTAGCTCCGCAGCAATATGAGTTATCCATGGAGCATACGGGGCATTACGGAGCCATGCTCGCTTGGTTGCTCAGTGTAAAACATATGTGTTTTTACATGATTAATCCTCTAGCCTTAAAAAAGTCGATGGGTATACAAAGAGGAAAGACAGATGCGGTGGATGCTTACCGAATAGCTTCGTATACGATAGGCAATAAACATAAGCTGAAGCCTTATGAGCTGCCCACCGAGAAGCTTCGTAAGATCAAAGTGCTGATGACTGCCCGAGAGCGGTTTGTTAAAATCTCTGTACAGCTAAAAAACAGTTTAAAGGGCAGCCAAATTTTGAATAAAACCATCAGCCTAGAGGAGCTGATTAACGAAGAAGAAAGACAAATAAAATCTATAAAGAAGTCTATTTTACTAGTTGAAAAACAAATGATGGAGCTTATAGAAACCTCCGAAGAACTGAAAGACCGTTATCATAAAGTTATGAAAGTCATTGGCGTAGGTCCCATAACGGCTATCAAATGCATTGCCGAAACCGATAACTTTCTGAAATTCCCCAATGCTCGAAAATTTAGTTGCCACTGTGGCTTAGCACCTTTCCCGTATCAATCAGGTAGCAGCGTAAAGGGCAAAAGCAAAACCCATTACTTAAGAAACAAGTCTTTAAAATCCACACTTTTTAAAGCAGCAGGAAGCGCCATTCAGCATGACCCCCAGCTCAAAACTTATTACCACAGAAAATTAAAAGAGGGCAAACACAAACTGTCCGCACTCAATGCTGTAGCTAATAAGTTGGTCCTAAGAATATTTGCCGTAGCAAATCGTGATGAACCTTTTGTTAAATTAGTTGCTTAAATACTTGTTTATATCTTAGAATGCTCGAAATGACTAAACTGTTTGATAGTCGTTTTGGGCGGAGCCGATTTCGTTTTGGAAAATTAGATTAATCCAGTACCAACATTTGGCTATGACCATTTACGCTAACCACTACAAGTTGCGATTTGATCTTCGTTAAGGAAAGTTTAATCTCAGAGGTGTTGCCTTCATAGGCTTTGCGATACACCTCTCTTCCGTTCATATCGGTTATTTGCACCTCAAATTCCTGTGATGGTGCTTCGGCCAGTTTAATTTCCACAGTATCCTTGGCCGGGTTAGGATACATTTTAAAACTCCCTTGCTTATTCTTCCTTTCTCTCAAACCCACTTTTTGCGAAGTATTGGCCAATGTGTAATCTCCAGCTATTAGATCTGTAATTTCTATAAACCCGCTTGATCCCACGGATGTTTTTCTTTGGTGTTTGTACAAGGTCCAAGCCGCACTCGCATCAGTGCGGTACAGCATTACAAGGCTATCAGCGCCATTTTGCAACAGGTCATAATCCAAACCGGTACTGGCGGGGCTAAATGTTATTCGACCCTTCAGGTCGCAATTGTTCAAATCTATTCCTTGTACCGTCCAGTAGTGGTTGTTCGAAATTTTATAATCAGCACCCGCAGGAATTTTACCTTGCGAACCAGCCCAATGGTGCATCACAATAAGATGAGCCGAATCACTTACATTGGAAGCCGTGATTTTCATTTTACCTTGTTTGTCACTAAGGGTTCCATTTTGATAAATTTCATACTCGTCATAAGTATCACCACTTAATAATACCCCATCATAACCGGCCAAAGCAAATGCAGGCGTAAAAGGGAGTGAGTAAGTGGCGGTCATCGATTTGCCATTCATTATTAGGGTACGGCTAGTAGTATCTCCGCTTGCGCTAAAAAATGTAACACCCACGGGCACATTGCCGTACAGCGCAGGCGCTTGATACAATCGCTGGCCAACGGTTACACTGGCGCTGTTGCCATTTACATAAAACGAATCGACTGCAAACTGTGGAAAACCAGGATTAAAAACCCAATTATCAAAAAAGTTCATCAGGCTAACATTTGTGGCATGATCTAACTGATCTCTAAATTCCACACTATTAATATTGCCGTACATATTGTTTGTAAGCACAGTTTCTAAGCCATAAAAGAAAAGGCTATCGCCCATATAGGCGCGGAGGTTGTGCCCCACCATAGCTCCCTTTTGATACACATGCATTCCATATACATATTCATGATCCAGGCCTACGATAGATTTAAAACCATCATCGCGAATATGTGCTTGCCCCAATACTTGATACGCATTGGCCTGAACGGTATTTAAATATCTTTCTCTTGAATATACAGCCTCCTCATACAAGTGGCTACTGTACTCTGCCATACCTTCGTTTATCCACATGTCAGCATCCGTTTCGCAGGTCAGCAGGTTTCCCCACCAGTGATGTGCTAATTCGTGCGCCAGGATATCTTCGCCACTCAATGTACCGTTTATCAAACTGGTAGGAAAGTGGATAGAAGTGGCATGCTCCATAGCCCCTACGGTAGTGGCTGCATAGCCTATTTTACTCCAATGATAAGGACCAAATGCCGCTTCCAAACTAAGAAGGGTGGGCTTAAGGTTTACAAAAGAATTGTACATCTTCAAGGAGTCTTGCGGCTTTGCCATAAGCTGGATAGGTAGAATTCCGTTAGCGGCCATCATTGTATCATTTAGTTCGGTATAATTGCTAATAGCCACACTTGCCAAGTACGTAGGAATGGGTTGCGTCATCTGCCAATGGGTAAGAATGGTGTCTGTATTTAGCACCGTTTCGCTTTGGCGAATTCCGTTGCAATAAGGCCTTAATGGACTTACTGTAGTAATGTAGAAGTCATAAAGTGTTTTCTCCACAAAATTGTCGAAGCAAGGAAACCAAGCTCGACCATAGGTGTGCGGATTGGCAGCAAAGCCTACTCCCAAATTATAGTAATAACCACTTTGGCTATGCCAGCCACCCCAATTGCTCGCATCTCCTTGAGGAGCACCTTGGTAATATACTTTAAGCAAAATGGTGTCACTCGTTCCTATGCCATTAGGAAAACTCACCCCCAGCAGCGTATTGTTGTACGTGTAGCTTAATGCAACTCCATTTTGGATGATAGAATCCACCTGAAGTTCAAGTAAGTCAAGCGTTATTCCGCTCACAGTATTTAGCTTGGGTACCATTGTAATGTCGCAATGCCCTTGCAGGTAGCGCTGAGGTAGGGTGCTAAAGTCCAGATGAATGCCGTAGTGTAGAATATCTACGGTGTCAGATTTTGGGCTATTATCAATAGATGGTATGGCCCCCGCACCGTGGCCGTGGCTTTTTATTTCTTGACATCTATACTGGGCGTGTGCACTAAGGCTTATCGCAAAAAGGAAACAAAGGGAAATTAATCTTCGCATGTAATGGGCTTTGTAATAAGAATTACAAATCTACATTTCTATCTAGGATTGCTTGCTTAGCACAAGAAGGATTACTTTTTGGGTTTATCCTTTTTAGCAAGATCTATACTAGCGCCAAACACAATATTGATTTGCGCAAACCAAAAGTCCTGACTGGCCTTATCTGTTTCTAAGGCGGTGGTTCTGATACTTGGCATATTTATGTAGCCACCTTTTAGTTCGGATTGTACAAAGAAAATATCCCAAAACATGAGGTTCAGGCCCACTGCAGCATCTAGCCCAAAACCCGATAAGTGAAAATCATCGTAGCGTTCAAAATTTAGTAAAGTGGTGTTGGTTTTAGGAAGCAAGAATCCAGCACCGATACCTTCGGTAAGGTTTACTTTTATAAACTTATACATGTACAGGTTGTCCGTTCTCCTTATAGCAAAGTTTACATAATTCAATCCATCCGTATGTTCAAATTTTAAAAAGTCGGGGCTCAGCTTTATGTATTCATTATTGTAGCCTCCGTCATAGGTAGAGTCGCCCGTAGCAATGTTTCCCGATATTTTTACTACCTGATTGGCCTGCATCACATACTTCATGTGGTCTATCCCAAATGAAATATCGTAGTGATCATTTATATAATATCCTATCCTGAAATTGTACTGAGGAATGGTAATAGTACCGGGGTTTAAATACACATCCAATTCAAAATCCGACTGACGATCAAATGCCTTTACATCCGATAGGACAAAGGCATAATCATTTCCTTCAAATAGAATATCAGAACGGGTGTATTCGCTAAAATTCCAACCCCAATAAAAGTACAAGCGGCCCTGCCGCGCATTGCGTGTGTCTAGCGGTAGAATAACATCATCAGCTTGAGCCCATATCGTACTGAGGGTAAGGATGACTAATAAGCTGCTAAATAGAAATTTCATTCTTCAAGGTTTATTCTGTGGTAGCCAGGGTAGGATTTAAGCGCGGCAAAAGTACGTGAAAACGGGAATTGACTTGTGCTCTTTAAAAACAAGAATTGGCGCTACTTGTAGGGGATAGTATCCAGTACATGATCGATAGCCTGCAAGCGTGCTTTTGATTTTTCATTGGCATCTATTATCAACCACGGTGCATGGCCTGTATCTGTTTTTTCAAACATGGCATTTTTACACCTTGTGTAATCCGCCCATAGGTCTTGGGCTTGTTGATCTACGGCAGTCATTTTCCAGCGTTTTAGCGGGTCTTTCTGTATATCTACAAATCGTTTTGCCTGTTCTTCTTTGGTGATAGAGAAGTAGAATTTTATAAGATGGGTATTGGACTGTACCAACATTTTTTCAAACTCATTAACTTGCGACATAAAGATTTTATACTCTTCATCCGT
Organism: Bacteroidia bacterium; assembly: GCA_030427785.1. Classification (GTDB taxonomy): domain Bacteria; phylum Bacteroidota; class Bacteroidia; order Flavobacteriales; family Schleiferiaceae; genus Owenweeksia. The sequence goes on from JAUICR010000050.1 coordinate 6,250, forward strand.
ACAAAAATTGTTGACAGGTTCTACGCCAGCCCGGTTGTACCAGCTTCTGTCAAATAGCACAATCTCACCAGGCTTAGGCAAATGATTAATATAGCGTTGAAAAAACCACTGTTTCTTTTCGTCATCCGAGGGAATATCCAAGGCCACAATTCTGTAATGCCGTGGATTTATATGTTGGGTAAATCTCCTGATGGCGCCCCCTTTTCCTGCGGCATCTCTTCCCTCAAAAAGGATTACCACTTTCTGGTCATTTTCTATTACCCAATTTTGTAGTTTGATTAATTCCTCCTGCTTCTGTTTCAGCTCATTAATATATTGAGCTTCATTTAAGGCACTTTCCAGTTTTATCTTTTTGTTTCGAAGCAGGGCGTGCAGGCCAATTTTAGAGTTCAAAAGCTCAAGGTCTTGTTCTGATAATTCCATATTGTTATTCGCCATAATCTTAAATGTCAATTTGCACTACGCTTCGGTGATATCGCATAATTACATTAGGGTCAGGTAGCAGCGATATCTTGGATTCTCCTTTATCGGTATAATCAAATTGTGATAAAACGTAACGCATACTTTCCAGCCTGGCTTGTTTTTTATCATTGGTTTTTACAATAATCCATGGGCAAAAGTTGGTATGTGTTTTACTAAACATTTGCTCTTTGTAATGGGTGTAATCGTTCCACAGCTCTTGCCCCTTCATGTCTACCGGGCTAAATTTCCATCGCTTCAGGGGGTTGCTCAGTCTGGCATCAAAGCGGTTTTTTTGTTCTTCTTTCGAAATGGAAAACCAAAATTTTATAATCTTCAAATTGTCTTCATACAGTAGGTGTTCAAACTCTGGCACCTGCATCACAAACTTATCGTACTCAGGTTTAGAGCAAAATCCCATCACTGGCTCTACCACCGCCCGGTTGTACCAGCTTCTATCAAAAAACACAATTTCGCCAGGATTTGGCAATACCTTAACATAGCGCCTAAAGTACCATTGTCCTTTTTCTACCTCGGTAGGTTTGGCCAAGGCTACCACTCGTGACGAACGTGGATTGAGATGTTCTTTAAATCGTTTGATAGCGCCCCCTTTACCAGCGGCATCCCTACCTTCAAAAATGATTGCCACACGCATTTTATTCTCAGCTACCCATTTTTGCAGGTTTACAAATTCGGATTGCAGCATAGATAGCTCCGTTTCGTACTTTACTTTATCTAAAACTTTGGCTATGGAGATATTATTCTTCTTAGCTATGGCGATAAGTTGTTTTCTCGTTTTGGCTTGGGTTAACTGTTCTGCAGTAAATGGCATTAGTATGTGTTAAGTTTTTGCTTAGCCACAAAATAGAAAAGAACAAGTGCCCTTAGCGTGTACAAATGAAACTAACACAGCAAGTGCATAGTGGTTTTGTAGGTGGCTATGTCTAGTAAATATAGGCTACAATGACCATTTGCAAAATTTAGTAAAACAATAATTGAAACGGGTATAGCAATTTTTTGTCATACTGTTTTCATGCACAAGCCGCTGCAAAAGACAATAGCTAAAATTTCACTGCCCTCATTTCATCAAAAATTAACAGATAACAGAGGCCCACCTGCAACACTAAAAGCCTTGGTACAAGTATCATTTTCATCTGATTTTCCGCGGTACTTTGCTTAGGGCCTTTGCATAAAGTTGTTAAATAAACCAATCAAGGCCAAGCTTAAAAAATAAGATAAAGCCGTGCGAATGTTAGGAAAAGGTGGACAACTATTTATAAGAGTGTCGGTATATCCTATAATTAATTTATTGCTTTGAGATTCCAGTAATCAGAAAACCAAAGCAAACCATGAGCACAAAAAACCATCCTACACAAGCCCCCAATTTTTTAAAAACTCTTTCTCTAATCGTATTTTCAATATTGGCATTTGCGGTCATTGCTAATACGGTTATTAATGAGCATAGGTTATTAGTTTCGCATGATAGCTATACAAAGGAGTCCATAGAGGCCAAAGCCCACTTGTCTCCAGCCGTTCCTCTGGCCGTGGCTATGGTACCAGCGGCTACTTACTCGGCTAGCTATCAAGCCATACTAGATTATGCAGATTCTTTGGGTCTAAATGGTCCGGTGGCTGCAGAGCATTTTTACAATGATTCATTGATGAAGGCGAATAGCGCCTTTGGTTGGCGCTGGGATGTACAGTACCATTTCAACACAAGCGCCAATGATACCTTTGCGCGGATAAATTATGCCACTCCCGGACAGTTTAATGCAGTTCTCTTTAATAATCCCGTGTTTGAAGGGAAATACGGTTTTAGAGCAACTGGTGGAGGAAATTACCTAAAGACTGGATACACCCCTGCATCAGATGGTGTACATGTTACCAAGGACTCCAACACGATTTATCTAATGTTGATTTCGGATGTCAATGGTCGTTTTGCTATGGGTTCACGAGGGGCTGGCAAAGACGTTTTTTTTAGAACCAACAGCCCTTCTTCAAATGTGCGAAACAACAGCAGTAATACATTAAGCTGGGTAGATACCAATTATGCTATTGGTGATACACTACTTATTGCGATGAGCAGAACAAATGGGAGCAGGGAAAAGGTATTTGTAAATGGGGTAGAAGTAGCTTCAGAAACAGGTAGTAACAGCCCCGGTCTTTCCCCTTATGAGCAGTTTATTGGGGTGGTAAATGAGGGAACATCGGTAGGAGCATTGGCTAAACACAACTTTATATCCATTGGTTACGGTGCCTACATTCCAGATGATGAAATGGACGATTTGTACAATCACTTACTATGGAGGTTTAGAGCTGTAAAAAAAATGGACTCAGTGGTTTCTCCTCCTGGCGGTGGTAATAGCGGCTCCACAGGTGATGTTTATTATGCCGGAATTCCAAATCTCCCAACCAACTCTTCAAAGCTTTCGGTAAACTATAGCATGTTTCTATCAGACTATCATGCAGAGCCTCAGCAAAGCGAGGCACTTTTTGATGGAGATATTTCTACCCACCCTGCCTATGATAATACCGAATACATTAATCCCGGTTATGAAAGCATTCCAACTACTGGATTGACCGGGCAGTGTCTGATTCTTGATTTGCAAGGTGAATTTCTTTTAGACTCTGTAAGGATATTGGATGGCTCGGGTGTAGGCTTTGTAGGCGTTTACACTTGTCCTGAATTTATTTTTGAACCCGATAGTCTTGTAGCTGTTTCCCTTTCTGAGTACAATAGCTGGATTGAAATTAACGTACAAGATACAGCTCGCTATCTGATATTCAATAATCCAACAGGAACCGTAAATGGTATTGGCGAAATCGAAATTTGGGGTGAGCAACTCACTTTTGAAGAGCTGTCTGATAGACCCGTAATTAAAAAGCCAATAGAGGATGTTTGGGGATTTACTACTCACGATTACGACCATGTTCCATCTGTTGACAGTTTAGGACTTTACAATATTGCTGATATCAATTTTACCAAAATATGGAGAACTTATGTAGAAACGAATAAGACTTTTGACACGCTAAATATTCTTGATACCATAAATACACAAACGGAAGAAGCCGGAGGACTGGACAATAATCAAATCGAACTCATTCAAGCTAAAGGTGGCAAGCTGTTCTTAAGTTTTGTTAATACTTTGGATAGCTATATGGCCACTTATCCAAGTGCCGCCCAAGGACAGAGTTTTAGTCAAGACCTTCCTATTTATGAATGGATAGATACCATTTCAGATTCGGCCAATGAAATGAACCAGTATAACCCAGAGAGCTGGGGAGCCATTCGTGATATTTATGTACAAGTGGCAAAATATTTACAATTAAATGGCTATGCCGAGGACGTGGTTCTACAGCCTCTAAATGAGTTGGATGCCGCCTGGAAACCGGATTATGTGCGGCTCAATGCTTTTCAGATTGCGGCTTTGTGGAGTATGTTATGGGATGGTCACGAGGGTAATTATGGAACCGGAATAAAAGATGTGGCTCCTGATCTTAGGTTATCTTCATTGGTACAAGCGTACAATAACCAAGGTTATACCCGTAGGCAGGTGCTTTGGTTTCAATATTTTAGAGCCGACCACAATGTTTGTTGGGACCTCCTTGCGGTAAATACCTATTGTACTACCAAAAATGGATTTCAATGGGCAGCAGATCAACAAGCCCAGCCACCTGAGAACACTTTTTGGATACAGGAGATTAAGCGCCAAAGTAACTATGCATATTCGTTGGGAAAAGAATTTATGGTAAGTGAGTTTATGGCAGACGCCACTTTTCATCCTATCAACAAGAATAGAGTAAAAGCCGATAATGATAGCGTCATTCAAGCTGATTGGGATTACATGGCTGCCACCATAAACACTGATAATATTGTGCACCCTGCTGGTAAAGCCTACAATGAATACAACCCATTGTACCATGCTAATATCTATGCCTGGGATTCTGTTTTCTTACCTAAATACGATAGCTTGATTCATCATCTAGCAGGGGCTTGGAACTCACGAATGTTTTTGATGATAACCCCTTGGGTAGATTATGCTACGGGTTTTAATATAAGAGACCAAAAGGACCTATCGGTAGGTAGCCCTTACGTCAATCGTGATACGTACTCAAGCAGTGGTATAGCTTATAATAGAGCCTATGAATTGGAGTGGCCTGATTCAAGAGGAAATTTGCGCCTTAAGCCTTGGGGCGAGTGGTTTAAGAATGAATTGTATGAGCAGCTGGACGGTTTTCAAATGACTTCTTTTGACTTTGCGAATGATACCCTGTACACTGTAGATTTTGTAAAAGATGGCCATACCAAAACAGTGTATTGGAATCCGAGTGATAATCACAGTAGGCCTCGGTTATTCGTTGAGGAGGAATTAGTCTTTGCATTGATTTCCGATTCTCTGTTTGAAAAAAGTACTGAAGTCTATACAAGTGATAATGGATCAACTTGGACTGGGGTGGACTCTATTCCTGATAACTCTACCTACACCTTACAAGCAGTTGAAGGTCAGCCATACAGCTCTGGCAATATTTACGCTGTGGATAGTAGTAAAGTAATTAAGACAGAAAACGATATTACCTTTTTCAGAAAGACCTTTGAGCTTAATGCTGCTTCTAATTTAGATGCACGATTTAGAATGTCAGTAGATGCCGGAATGGAAATTTACGTCAATGGAACTTTGATTGCCAGGGAAGACAACTCCGATTCTTCCAATTTTCAATCTCCAAGTCATGATTTGAAGTACAGCTCCGATACACTTGAAATGAATGGGTATAACGGTAATGATAGTTTCGATTATTCAATATCCTCGATTAGCGGAGTGTTTAATACTGGATTAAATGAGGTGGTACTTGCCGTGAGAAATAAGAACAATACGGCTGATTTGGGTGGCTTTTCTTTTCGGTTAGATTTAGAAAGTAATGGGAGCCCTGTCATGAAAAAGTCTCAGCAGACATCTACCTATATTGAAAATATAAGTATTGAAAAAGGCTTCTTAATATATCCAAACCCAACTAATGGCAAGATTACTATTGAATTGACAAATTCATCCAAACTCCCAGCTGAGGTGTCAATATATGAGGCTTTTACAGGTAAGCTATTGCAGATAGAAAACGGTACTGATGAGGTGGAATTAGATCTGACTAATTATGCCAGTGGTCTGTATCTAATTCGTGTAAGGGTTGGTAATAAGACCTATTCGCAAAAAGTGATTAAGCACTAGTTTTAGAAAGGAACTTGTGTCAAAGTAAAAAACTGCCGCAATACGTTGCGGTAGTTTCATTTGCCAAAGTCTATTATTGATTCAATAATAATGAACCGCTACCGTTTGGTTAAAAACGGGTATCAAGCATTTTTTTTACAGATAATAAGCCCATTGTAATAAGTAGAAGAGGGGTATCTTTAGGAGCCAATAAACACTTTACTTCACTTGCTCAAAAGTAATCCCCAAGCTGCGCTCATAGCCCTTTAGAAGGGCATACTCAGCCGCGTTTACAAAACACATTGAGATGCCTTCCTTGCCAGCGCGCGCAGTTCTTCCACTGCGGTGGGTATAGTATTCATCACTTTCAGGCAGCTGATAATGTGCTACAAAACTCAGATCGGAGATATCTATACCACGTGCGGCTACATCAGTAGCTACCAACACACGTAAGGTTTCGTTCTTAAAGGCACGCATTACTTTATCGCGCTCTTTCTGCAGTAAGTCGCCATGAATGGCATCTGTCACGATATTCTTTGCTATCAATTGCTTAGCTAGAGTTTTGGCGGCCGTTTTTGTTTTGCAAAAAATCACACCTCGGTTTTCTTCTTCCGATTTTAGGAAGAGCTGCAATTGATGCAATTTCTCAGCATCATCGCATTTTATATATTGATGCGAAATATTGGTGTTTACAATACTGTCAGGGTTGACTTTTATACGTACAGCATTTTTAGATAAATGTGTAGCAATGATTTCCTGGATACCCTGAGGCATAGTGGCCGAAAACAGCCATTTACTTTTTACCGCAGGAAGAAAACTCAAGATTTCATTCAATTCCTTTTTGAAGCCCATGCTCAACATTTCGTCAGCTTCATCCAGTATCACGATTTTTACGGTCCTTAAATCAACCGCTTTACGCCTTTGCAAATCGATTAAGCGGCCTGGTGTGGCTACAATGATTTGTGTGGGGCGCTTTAATGAACCAATCTGTCTGTCAATTGGCTCGCCTCCATATACGGCTTCAGTAAAAATTTTAGCAGAATATTTAGTGAACTTAAACAACTGCTTGGCTACTTGTTGTGCCAATTCGCGGGTAGGGCACAGTATTAAGCCTTGCACCGTTTTCTTGTTAGCATCCATTTGCTCCAGCAGAGGAAGTCCATAGGCGGCAGTTTTTCCGGTACCGGTTTGCGCTTGCGCCACCATGTCTGTAGGGCCGGCCAATAATACAGGTATTACCTGATTCTGGATATCAGTAGGGGTGTTGATGTGTAATTCTGTTAGTCCTTTTACAAAGCCTGAACTGATTCCTAATTCTGCGAAGTTTTTCAAAATGTGTAGCTAAATAATAAGCGGGCTAAAGTACAGCAAAGATTTAGGGGTGAGGGCAATTAGATTTTATAATGGAGAAAGCGAGTGGAATACACAGCAGAAGTGGGTAAATATTCAATATTGAAATCAAACCCTAATAGCTTTAGCCTAATCGTGCTGATAGCAATAACGGTCTCCACTATTGGAAACACAGTGTTTGCATCTTTTTCCAGTTGACTTTGCAGTTGCATGACACTGATTGTACTTGCAAGCCAAGTTTTCCAGCTGTGAGTGTTGAGCGATAGTAGTGTTGTTCTCTATGGAAGTAAAAGAAGAGCTGATACCAATAGCAGCAATTAGTAATAATGATAGAATGAATTTTTTCATATTGAAAATGGAATTAAAATAATAAGTGATTTAGGGTTATTCTTTTGGGTTCTCTATTTTTATATTAGGAATGCGAGAGGAACGCGCACCAGAGGGGGCCCCAAGTGGACTTGCTCATCAGTGGCATACCATTTTATTTTAGTCTGTAGCTAATGCCCAGCTGTCCCAAAAAACTCAAATCTTCTCTTGCGATATTCCAATGGTCGGATGAGCGGAGGGAGTTTACAACATCAGACCAAAATAATGACGGCACCATTTGAAGCTGTAAGTTTTCGGATAGTTGGTAAGACATAATTCCTGATAAAGTAAAACTTAAATAATTGCGAAGCTCTGATTGCACAGAGTAGGACAGAGAGGGCGAATAATTCTCATTAGAATATCCCAGCCCGAAGTTATACCCAAAATTCCATTTTTTAGTTTCTTCCAAATGTTCGAGCAGCACGGAGGAAGTGAAAGAAGAAACCTCGCCTTCTATGCTTCCGCCAGTTTTCCAGCTTTTACCTGTTATACCCGAGTTTTGATATTGAAAATTAAGCATCACATCAAAGTAAGCGTTGGGTATCGAGTATTTTAATCCGGCATAGGTAGCAAAGGGTAGGGAGTAGTCAATATCTACTCCTTGATCAATGTTTTCAAAAACATAAGCTGAACCCGTGCCTAGCCCATAGCTGAGGTGTATGTTTTGAGCTGAAGAAAATAAAGGAAGCAAAAGAAGTGGAATGAAGTAATGTCGCAATTTCATGTTTTGTTAGTTCAAAAAAAGTAAGCAATGTAATGCTTTTAGTACAATTAGTATTGGGTTTAATTCCAAACTAAAGTAGGAATCCTTTCGGGTGGTTTCAGGAATTAAATGATATCGTAATGCTAGCTATTGGGTGTAAAGCGAGAACACTCGAGTACGGGGGAAACCAAGTTTAACGTAAAATTGAACGACAAGAAATATTTAGGAATTTGCTTGGTTTTTACCACAGTTCACTGTTGTGCGTAGTTCTTATTTAATTTCTACTGTAAATGAAGAGGTTAATCCAACACTAAAATTTCTTGGTAGCTTTTCAACTCCAAAAATTGAACGAGAATGTTTGCCTTTTTCTTCGAGTACTTTTACAAATAAATCTGAAGCTCCATTAACTACTTTTGGTGATTCGTCCCATTCATCGCCTGATTGAAAATAAGCGTCAATGTGATTTAATCCGATTATTTTGTCAAAACCGACTTTTTTGTCAATTTGGGCAAGCACATTCAATGCACATAATTCCATTGCTTTATACCCTTGTTCTGTTGTAACTTCATTTCCCAATCTACCTTGGTGCAAATATTCTTCGTTTAGTATTGGAAATTGGATTGCGACATAAGCAATGTTTTCTCGAATGTTCACTGAAACATAATTTCCACCTGGTGTTGAAACAATCGGAAGTTCCAGTCCTAATTCGTTAAGATTTTTATTCGGGTCTACTTTCATTTTTTCTGTTCGATTTTGCTCAGCATTTTGTTTTTCGGTACCATTCGGCTACTAATTTTTGTAACAGAGAGTTAAAATTATCATTAAAATTACCAATCCAACTTCCGCTGCTTTATTCATTTTCCTTAAAGTAGCTTAATATACATTTCTATAAAACACCCTCTAGATTCCGTCCCATTTTTAAGGCACCGATGTATTTTCACAAAGCTACCGAGCTTTTGCAAAGCGTGATCATGTGATTTCAATAATCAGAGATGCTTAAAAACTGTAGTTTATTTTAGATAGATTTAATCAGGATTTTCGGAAGGCACGCTTTGTAAAAGCGCGCCAGCCCGGGTTTTTAATTGCTCACAACTAAGGGCTGCAAGCCATAGAGTTTATATCCCTTTTATATATTAATGAGAAAAAGCCCTCACAGGGCTTTTTCTACAATGGATTTTCAATGATTTAATCTTCGCTCTCTTCTTTTGGCGAATCCTTGATTTCTGCAATTTCAGCCTCTTCCACATCCTTGCCTTTTAGGTAATCAGGCAATTGCATTCCAGCCATGTTAAACATTTCTTGCAATGGTGGAACAGACTTGTACATACCGGAGATAAAGTTGGAGGTGGAGGTTTTTCCATCGGCTCCGCCACCGTTTTCCCATACGGTTACTTTATCAATCTTAATGTTCTTAATAGCCTCGGCCTGGGTGCGTACCAATTCAGGTAGTTTATCAGCTATAAGTAGTAGCACCGCATCTTTAGAGTCGTTGCCTGCAGCTTTTACTATGCGGTCTAAACCTTCGGCTTGCTTGGTAAGTATCTCAAAAATACCTTTCGCTTCCGCTTCTTTTTTCAGGAAGATAGCATCTGCTTCCCCTTTGGCTATTCTGCGTATTTGATCGGCTTCGGCCTCGGCATCTATTTCTACTTTGCGTTTGTCTATTTCGGCCGGTACTATAATGTCAGCTCCTTGCTCAGCTTTTTTGCGCTCGGCTCTTGCGTCTTCTGCAACTTTTTCAGCGGCATAAGCTTCCTCTAAGGCCTTTGCTGCCTGTACTTTTTCGGAGGCGCTGGCTATTTTTTCGGCTTCAGCCTCGCGTGCTCTTCGGTCGGCATCAGAGTTGGCTATGGCTACCTTGGCGGTGTTTTCTCCTTCTACCGCACGGGCATTGGCCGCAGCTACTTGTATACGCTGGTCCTGCACCGCTTGAGCTTGTCCAATGGCACCATCTCTATCTTTTTGTGATACAGAGATAATCGCATCATTTATCGCTTTGGCAGCAGCTTCTTTACCCAATGCCTGGATATAACCCGACTCATCATGAATGTCGGTAATGTTTACGTTAATGAGTTTAAGACCTACTTTTTTAAGTTCGGCCTCTACACTATGGGTAATGTGCGATAGGAACTTATCTCTATCGGTATTTATCTCTTCAATATCCATAGAGGCTACTACAAGGCGCAGTTGCCCAAAGATGATTTCCTGAGCCAGCTCTTTTACTAAATCTAAGCCTAAACCCAAAAGACGCTCGGCAGCATTTTGCATTACGCTGGGCTCGGTAGATATACCGATGGTAAAACGCGAAGGCACGTTTACTCTAATGTTTTGCTTACTAAGTGCGTTTACCAGATTTACCTCTATAGAAATAGGGGTAAGATCAAGAAAGGAATAATCCTGAATAATAGGCCAAATAAAAGAGGCGCCACCATGGATACACTTGGCAGAGCCTTCGCCACCGGTTTTTCCATACACTACCAATATTTGATCTGATGGGCAGCGCTTGTACCTCCTGAACATGGAGAATAAAAACACCACAAGAATTAAGACAACAGCAGCTACTAAGTAAATGCCAGAAACGCCTGAGCTGGCGGCTAAAAAAAGATTGTTCATTTCGATTATTAAGAATTAGATAATTGTTCTACAAGAAGAAGTTCGGCACTCACCACATCTACCACCTTTACGATAGAGGAGGTTTTGAGTTCGGTTTCGCTATCGGTAATAGCTTCCAACTCGCGTAAGCTTCCTTGTACTTTTATTTGCACTTTACCAATGCTTGAGCGCTTAGAGCCTATAGGAAGGTATACTTCACCAATACTGCCTATGGCATTTTTTATTTTCAATGTGCCTGATTGCGCCATTTTGGCTATCCAAAAAAATAGGAGGGTGGTAATCACCATCATGCACAATCCCGCTAGAGTAGAAATAGCCAGTGTAGCAAATGTGGAGAGCTCATTGCCAATACAGATAATACCCGTCCAACCGAAAATGGTGAAAAAGGCTACTACATTTTTGAAAGTAAAAAACTGAAAACCTACACCGCCATCATCGGCTTCAAAGGCGGTGCCATCAGCAGCCATGTCGGTATCAATATCGCCACCTATAAAGGTGCTTATAAAAATGAACACAAAAACCACTGATCCCAACATCGCGATGATCCAATAGCTCTGTTCTAACATGCCCATTCCTTCAAAAAAGTCCATCATACTTTATTTTTTTGGTGCCTAAAAATAGTGAAATAATGGCTTGACGAAAGGTAAGTTTTACGATAAGCGGCAATAATATTTTGGCACAACATTAAAGCCTTATTGGAGAATGGATTAGGGCTTGGTTTGAAAGTCCGTAGTCCGTAGTCGGTAGTCTGTAGTCTGAAGTCCGAAGACCGAAGGAAGACTGAAGTCGGCAGTCCGAAGACTGAAGTCGGTAGTCCGAAGTTTCCCAACTCACAACCCGAAATCCGAAACTCCCAACTACAAACTCCTCAACCTTCTTTGTCTTGTAGTTTCGTATAGCAATACGCCAGCCGCTACTGATACATTCAAGGAGCCTATTTTTCCTTGCATAGGTAGTTTTACCGTGGCATCACATAGCTCCAGATAAGCGGGCG
>JAUICR010000051.1 GCA_030427785.1 Bacteroidia bacterium
AGAAGAAAATATTTTTGGGCAAAGGCCTTAAGTATTACAAAAAGGTAAAGGTTGGTGAATTCAGAATAGAGTCTCATTCGCTAAAAAAAGGGGATAGAATATTAATCACCGGCCCTGAAATTGGCGCTTTCAAAACGGAGGTCAAAGAAATAAGGGTGGACAACCAAAGTGTGGACACGGTAAAGAAAGGAGGCATTTTTTCTATGGAAATTGATGAAGTTATCAAGCCTTCTACCAAGTTGTATAAAGTGAATAGTATCTAATGGTTCAAATAATATTTCACAGAGCAAAATGCATTGGTTGCAATGGATGTGTGGAGGTGGACCCTAACAGGTGGAGGGTTTCTAAAAAAGATGGTAGATGCAACCTGGTAGAGGGAAAAGAAAAGAAAGGAATATATAGAGCATTAGTGCATGAAGATGAGTACTCAAGGCTTGAACAAGTGGTAGCAAATTGCCCCGTAAAGATTATTCAGATTGAATCAGTGTAAACCAAAACACTAGCAATGCAGGGCAACTACTGCTAGTAGTTGTCAAAATATTGAATGAAACAGAAGCCCCTTGTGGGCTTTTTGTTTTTTTAGGTTAGTGTTTTTCTCATTGTTGCGATTTAACTTACTCCTACCTCAAACGCAATAACTTATCGCTAGTAACATTTGGCTACTTTTGGATTAATAATAGATTGTAGTCTGTTTACCATTTAGCCCCCCCCCCTAACCAATGCCCATTGTGGCACACCTTATAAAGCAAAAGATATGAATCAGAAAGTAGATTGGTTCTTCCAAAAAGACACAAAGTGGCAACAGGAATTTCAGCTACTACGAACCATAGTAAACGACTGTGGACTGATGGAAGAATTGAAATGGGGTGTCCCCTGCTATACCTTTGATAACAATAATGTAGTGTTGATTCACGGATTTAAGGACTACTGTGCCCTACTGTTTCATAAAGGGGTATTGCTGAAAGACACGGATGGTTTGCTTATTCAGCAAACAAAAAATGTACAGTCTGCGAGACAATTACGTTTTACAAGTTTACAAGAAATTACAGATTTAAAACCCACTATTAAAGCCTACATCTTTGAGGCGGTAGAAGTAGAAAAATCGGGACTTGAGGTAAAGATGAAAAAAACTGCGGAGTTTGAAATGCCAGAGGAATTTCAATCAGCATTGGATAACAATTCAGATCTCAAAACAGCATTTTATGCTTTGACACCTGGCCGGCAAAGAGGCTATCTGCTTTATTTCGCGCAAGCCAAACAATCTAAAACCCGAGAAGCGAGAATTGAGAAATGTACGGAGAAGATTTTTAAAGGAGAGGGCTTGAATGACCGCTAAAGAATTCATAGCTACTTTTAAAATGATTGGCCATGAATGTGATCGGGCCATTCCAAAAAGAGAACTGTTTTCTTTAGCAAAAGAGTTTCAGCACATGCCAGTGCCAGAAGTGGTGAAATTGCTGAGAAATGAGAATACTGATTATAGACTTGGAGCCGTATCCATTTTAGATTGGAAAGCCAGAAATAAGAAAACTTCTGAATTAGAAAGGGAGGATATATTTAGCGCTTATATAGATAATCATAAGTGGATAGACCATTGGGGAATGGTGGATAGAGCGGCACCCTACGTGGTAGGAGGCTATTTGGATGACAAACCTAGAGCTGTGCTGTACCGATTGGCAAAATCAGAAAATGCCATGGAAAGAAGGACGGCTATTGTTAGCACTTATTATTTCATTCGAAAAAATGACCTAATCGACACCTTTAGCATTGCCGAAATTCTGGTAAACGATACCGATGAGTACGTACAAAAAGCTGTAGGAAGCTGGATTAGAGAAGCAGGAAAAAGAGATGAGTCTAGACTCAAGGAATTTCTAAACAAATACGCGCCTACCATGCCTAGAGTAACTTTGAGATACGCCATTGAAAAATTTGATAGAGTAAAAAGGGATTATTACTTGGCCAAAAAAGTCGGAAATAAATAATTCTGCCCCTGAACCTATTTTAAGGAAACTAAAGCTTTGTTTTATATCAATAAAAACACAGTAACTTTCATTTTACGGAAAAGCACCTGCTAATAAATGAACGAACAAAAGAAAATCGCGATAATAGGTGGAGGTGCTAGCGGCCTAATTTCAGGGTATTTGTTACACAAAAACCATGAAATTACGGTGTATGAAAAGGAGGCCGTTTTAGGCGGGAACGTACGAACCTTAAATAAGAATGTACCATGCCCTTTACTTTCTCAAGGTATTAACATAGAGAATGGAGTATTAGGATTTAGCCAGACGTATTATCCGTGTTTTCATAAACTCTTACACCACCTTGGCACAGGCTATACCAGTTACAAGCCATCTGTTTCTCTTTTTTATAATAACCTTTATTTTCCTGCTAGCAGTAAGGCTTACCTAAGTATTCGCACATTGCGGAACGCGCTTTTTAGGAAGGGTTTTCTCCAATCAGTTTTACAATTAAACAGTTCAAGGAAAAGTTTTGAAAATCAAGTAGCAAAATCCTCAACTAGCCATTTGGTATTTGAAGATTATAGCTTCACGCAGGCTCTATACAAAACATATATACAAGCCTTGTTTATGCTGAGTTTCTCCACTCCTTTATCTCAAGTGGGAGATTTACCTCAATCACTGCTTAACCCCTACTTTCTATCCTTACCCAATTCTCAATGGTCTTTTATAAAAGGTGGTGTATATACCTATATGCAAGCGTTATTAGACAAATCGAATATGCAAGTAATCTGCAATGCCAAAGGATTGCAAGTGTATCGAAAAGCCGATGGCGTGGTGGTACAACTTGGCGCAGAAAAATCTGAATACGATAAAGTTATTATTGCAACAACACCCGGAAGCGTAAAAAACGTGCTTGGAGATATTAGCGAGAAGGAAAAGGAAATATTCAATAATTGGAATGATCGAACCTTTAAAACCACAGCTCATAAAGATCTTTCGGTATATGGAACTTACCGTAAGGTGAAGAAAACCCCGATGGACTTATTCCATAAGTTTCGAAATGATGAAAGCGGGTACAACACCTATCAAAATACGGCCTATGGATTGGAAACTAAAGAGCACTACAGCTTTGCTTATAACCTAGATAAATACATTGCGAGAGAAGCCGTAATAGATGAAGCCTGCCACACAGTGCCTTGCTACACCAAGTCACATGATCAAAAAATAAACCTATTGAGAGCATTAAACGGACAGCAAAACACCTGGTTTGCCGGTGCGTACCTAGGAAGTGGATTACACGAAGGAGCTGTACAATCTGCTATGATGATTGCATCAAAACTTGGTGGTATAAAGCTTTAAGGACGAGTTTCTTGAGTAAAATCATGGAAGATTTAGAAGGTGTAAAAATTTCAATTGTTTTTGTAACTTTCACCAAACCTACCTAGTTAGGAGTTACCAATACACACAACAAACCTGTTACAACCACATTGAGCAACCAATTAATACATCAAGGTACTACTACCAATGTTTCATTGGAGGTACACCCAGAGTTTGGTAAAGTAATTGTCAAATCTCTCAACAACGAATTTCCCTCCCCTCAGGTTATTAAAAAATTCATGCATGAGTATGAGTTGGGAAAATCGCTAAATATCCCTGGTATACGTAAAGTATTGGCAAGAGATAAATTAAAGCACTCACACAGAATATACCTTGAATATATCGATGGCCTTACTCTATCGGAGTATATTTTGACCAAACCTTCTTTGCGTGATATTCTTGCGGTGTTTAGCTCTTTGGCCAAGGTACTTAATGGTTTGCATCAAGAGTCAGTGGTGCATAACCGTGTTACTCCCGAAAATATCTTGGTGAAAACTGACTCCTTATCAGTACATCTTATAGATTTTGGCGAAAGCACCAAATACAGCCTTAAGTCGCCACACATAGGCAACCCCGCCAATTTGGATGGAGGTATACATTATATGGCCCCTGAGCAAACAGGGAGAATGAACAGGATAATAGATCACCGAACCGATTTGTATTCTTTTGGGATTATCCTCTATGAGTTTTTATCGGGTAGCTTACCTTTTAATCACAGCGATCCTTTAGAGCTTATTCATGCGCATATTGCTATTCAGCCTAAGTTAATTCATGTTATCAATCCAGAATGTCCACCCATTTTAGGCGAAATAGTTCATAAGCTATTGGAGAAAAATGCCGATCACCGCTACCAGTCTGCTAGTGGCCTTTGCACTGATTTAGAACTGTGTTTGGAACAACTGAATCAAAATCAAAACATTTCACCTTTTCAAATTGCCCGGAATGATATCTCTCCTAGGTTTCATCTATCACAAAAATTATATGGAAGAGATAAAGAGCTAGAAAAAATTGTTTCAACTTTTGAAAAAACAGCACAAGGAGAAACGCATTTAATGCTGGTAAGTGGCTATTCGGGTACTGGCAAATCAGCCTTGGTTTCAGAAATATATAAGCCTATAACCTATAGAAAAGGCTATTTTATAGAAGGTAAGTTTGACCAATACCAAAGAGCCATCCCCTACTATGCTATTATCAAAGCTTTCGATTCATTAATACACATACTGTTAACAGAGTCTGCATCAAAGCTAGAGCGAAAAAAAACCGAGATGCTGGAAGTGCTTGGACAGGAAGGAAAGGTGCTCACAGACCTTATGCCTTCCTTAGAGCTCATTATTGGCCCGCAGCCACCGGTAGCTGAAATAAACGGAGAGGATGCGCAAAATCGCCTTAATTACGTTTTTAGAAAGTGGCTTTCGGTAGTATGCTCAGAGCAGCATCCCATTGTCCTGTTTATAGATGACCTACAATGGTCTGATTCAGCATCATTAGATTTATTAAAGGCATTGATGCTAGATGATGATAATTACTTTTTTTGCATTTGCGCCTATCGCGATAATGAAGTGAATAGTGCACACCCATTTGCCATTACTGTAGATCAACTAAAACAACAAGGTACGAGGATAGAAAGTATCCATCTTGAGAATCTTAGTTTATCCAACCTTGAAGAACTACTGGCAGACTCGCTGCTTCAAAATACAGAAAACGTTGGCGGTTTAGCCCAATTAATTTATACCAAAACTAGAGGAAACGCATTTTTTGTTGTTCAGTTTCTAAGGTCATTGGCAGATAAATCTCTTTTGCAGCTCAACACAGAAACTAGACTGTGGGAATGGGATGTAGACGAAATCAGCAAACTAAATATCACTGATAATGTGGTATCGTTTATGGCTGGTAAAATAAAAGAGCTACCCGCTCAAACGCAGGAGATATTTAAGGTGGCCGCCTGCCTAGGAACCATTTTTAGCACTACAGGGCTTGGGCAGTCGTCTAAGCTAAGTGATGAAGCCATTGCGGCAGAACTTGAATTACTTTTAATTGAAGGCCTTATCATTGAATTAGAAAAGGCCTATAAATTTGCCCATGACCGCATTCAGCAGGCCGTATATTCATTGATAGATGAGGCCGATAGAAAAGCGCTACACCTGAGTATTGGCCGACTATTGCTGGAGCAAACTACCGATGAACATATAGAGGAGCGCATATTTGAATTGGCTAATCATCTAAATTATGGCATAGACCTTATTGAGGATGAAAACGAACGATTGAAATTAATTGAATTAAATCTTGTTGCCAGCAAAAAAGCCAAACTCACTTCCGCTTTCAATGAATCCTTTAACTATATCCAAAATGCCATTCCTCTTCTACCAGCAAACTCTTGGAAAACCCATTATCAGTTAACATTAAGTGTACACGAAGAGGCTGCTGAAAGTGCCTTTCTGGTAGGCAAGTTCAAAGAAATGCGTGTATTTACCGCTGATATTTTACAACATGCCGAGGCTTTGCTTAGCAAAGTAAAACCTTATGAGATTCAGATAAATGCCTATAAGGCAGAGAACCAACTAAAGAAAGCACTATCTACAGGTTTAGAAATACTAGATCAGCTAGGCGAAAAATTTCCGAAGAAAGCAAGTATGCTGACGGTTTTTCCCGATCTTATCAAAACCGCTTTGATGTTGCGAAACAAAGAGCTGGAAGACATTTTGGGGCTACCCGAAACCCAAGATCCCGTAAAAAAAGCATCACTAAGAATTTTGGCCAACATTGCTCCCTCCTCCTATTGGGGCGATCCTACTGTGTTTCCTCATATTATTTTCAGGATGTGTCAAATATCTTTGAAACATGGTGTTTCGGCTCCAAGTGCCTTTGGGTTTGCCACCTATGGGGTAATCATGATTGGTGTGCTCAACAAAATAAAAACCGGATACCCTTATGGCAAAATTGGTCTTGAACTAATAAAGCGTTTCAATGCAAAGGAGTGGGTTGCACAAGTATATACACCTGTATATGCTTTAAATTATATCTGGAACGGCCATATCAAACACACCTTAGGCCCCTTGTTAGATTCCTACCATATAGGCCTAGAAACCGGAGCACTGGAATTCTCGTGTATTAATGCCAATATCTATTGCATTCACGCTTATGTGATAGGAAAACAACTGGATAAGCTTGAGCCCGAAATTGCTGATTACAGTCAAATTATTCATCAGTATAGGCAGGAAACCAATTTTATGTACAATGAGGTTTTTCGCCAATCTGCACTAAACTTTATGGGCCAATCAGATGATTACCTAAAGCTCAATGGAGAAGCATTCAACGAGGATCAGCTGATAAAAGAAGGAATAGAACAGAAGAACAGAACCATTGCATTTCATATATTTTTCCATCGTAGCATTTTGGGCAATTACTTTGGAAACGCAGATTATGCCTTTGAAAACTCTCTGAAATCAGAAAAACTGCTGGATGCCGTGCTTGGCAAAATAGAAGTAGCACTTCAGTCCTTTCATTTTGGTATGGCTGCCGCATACTGCGATTCAGCCAAATTTTCTAAATCAAAATCAGCTTTGGCTAAGAGCATCAAAAAAATGAAGCACTGGGCTAAGAATGCACCCGAAAATTTTCTGCATAAGCTGTACTTACTACAGGCTGAACAAGCACGACTGAAAAATCAAATTAACCAAGCCCGAGACTATTATGATTTGAGTATTAATGCGGCTAATGAAAACGGCTATATACAGGAAGAAGCATTGGCATATGAACTTGCTGGAAAATTTCATAAAAAAAGAGCCAATAATATCCTTGCTTCATTTTACTTACGAAATGCCTATCAGGCCTATAGAGACTGGGGTGCCAAGGCCAAATTATCGCAACTAGCCGAGCAATATCCCAATGAATTAAAAGGATTGATTGACGACTATATTCTTACCAAAGAAGCACTATCCATAGGCAAAGACTTGTCCTTGTCATCACTCGATCTTCAGTCTATATTCAAAGTGTCCACAGCCCTATCGGGAGAGGTAGTATTTGAAAAAATGCTGAACCAGCTAATGCGTATCATGTCTGAAAATATTGGAGCCAATAAAGCAGCACTAATATTACCACAAAATGATCGCCTAATTGTGGCCGTGCAGTGGGCTGTGGAGGAGAATGAAATGACGATTCAGAATACCCCGCTGGATAATAGCACCGATGTACCAAAAACGGTTATCCGTTACATTGAGCGAACCCGAACGGAAGTGCTTTTGGGTTGTGGCTGGCAAGATCAACTTCATGGAAAGGACAAATACATACAAGAGAATAAAGCCAAGTCTATATTAGGCATTCCGCTAATAAATAAAGGTACTTTACAAGGTATCCTGTACTTAGAAAACAATTTATTGGAAAATGCTTTCAATAATGAGAATATCAAGGTTTTAAATCTATTGTCAAGCCAAATAGCGGTTTCTATAGACAATGCTATGCTGTATGAAAATCTGGAGAAAAAAGTGGCCGAGCGGACTTCGGAATTGGCAGAAGAAAAGAAAAAATCAGACGACTTATTATTAAACATATTGCCTGCCGAAACAGCTCTGGAACTAAAAAAATTCGGCAAAGCCAAACCCAGGCGCTATGAATCGGTCTCTGTTATTTTCACTGACTTTAAAAACTTTACCACCAATTCCGAAAACATGACTACTGAGGAATTGGTGGTGCAAGTAGATAATTATTTTACCAAGTTTGACGAGATTACCCAGAAATACAATATTGAAAAAATAAAAACCATTGGAGATGCCTATTTATGTGTTTCTGGCCTTCCTTTAATTGATGAAAACCATGCAGAAAAAGCGGTATTAGCAGCCATAGAAATGCGTGATTATGTTCAATTGATGGCTGCTCAAAAAGGGCCAAACGACCCTTCGGCTTTTGAAATGAGAATTGGAATTCATTCGGGGCCCGTGGTATCAGGTGTAGTGGGTTTCAAGAAGTTTGCCTTTGATATTTGGGGCGATACTGTAAATACCGCTTCTAGGCTGGAGACCAACAGCCTTGCCTCCAAAATAAACATATCAGGCAGCACCTACAAGCTGCTTAAGGGCCAATTCCATTGCGAGTATCGCGGGAAGCTTCCTGCTAAAAACAAAGGTGAAATTGATATGTATTTTATCGAAGAAAAAAAATAACCAACCATGCCTTCACAGCCATTTGATTTTGATGAAATGTTCCGTATTCAGGCCGAATGCGAAGAAAAACTAAAGGGTACGCATCCCACAAGAACTACTCGACATAGGATAAAAAGTATCAATCACCTAAATGATCACGGAAGTAAATTAATATCAAATCCGCTTGCCATTATTGCCGAATCATTGCTTAGGACTTATGAAAAGGCAAGAGACTCGGTGCAATCGGTTATAGCCAAGCTTTTTCCACGCCACGAACAGGTTATCAGGAATGATATTAATAGCAGTATTATTGGCCGATTGACCTTTGCTGAGCTCAAAGATTACCACGTGCCTATACATCACATGCACATTGAGTTGTGGGCAAAAACCAGATGGTGGCAATGGATAAAATTAAGTCAAACGGATACCAACATAAATGGTCATTTTGAGTTGTCCTTTGACATGTCAGTAATTCATAGAAACCGTATTGCCAAAACCATAAGGTTTGAAATATATCATACAGACACACATCACTTCAACGAGCACCCTACCGAAAACAAAGCAATTTATCGTGCAGAAAGGTTAAATCGATTATTCAAAACGATTAAAATAAACAAAGGAGACCTTACTGGAATGAGCTACAATATGGGCACAATCCCTCTATATTATTGGGAATATAGGCGTGATACCAAGCTACCCAGGGTTGTAATAAAGGATCATGACTTGGATGCCCCCCAAAAATACCCTAAGGAAAGAATGGATGCCATTACCACTCAATTTATCCCCATTGAGCTTATTACCCGAAAGCACCTTTCTAAAATAAAGAAAGGAAAACCACTGACGATAGAGGAAATTCAAAGCGACTACCCAGAGAATCTGACCGTAGCCATGGAGAAAGTAAAACCAGGTATTACAAGGTCAGACCAATGGTTTGGCGATAGAATGATAAATGGTATGTATGCCAGCACCTTAGATAAAGACCCTGAAAATCCGGACTTATATTGGCTCTACTATCATTGGAGTTCGTATGATCACAGGCCTGATTATGCTTTCAATGATATTTCTATGAAGTTTAGTATTAATGATGAAGGGTATTTTATTCCACAAAGCATCACCCTGAAAGGCCCCACCTCCCCTGACGGTTCGCCTAATTCAAAAATTACTTTAACACCGCAAGATGGCCAGAAGTGGGAGGCTGCAAAGCGCGTGGCTCGTGTAAGTGGAGGAATACTCACCGAAATGGACAAACATTTTACAGAAACCCATCTCAACACGGAGCAGTATGCCATTGCTGCCTATCGTAACATAAGACGAAATCCTGTGGGGGCCATCCTCTTTCCACATTTGAGGAATGTAGTGCTCATAAATCACACAGCCGACAAAATTCTGGTGAAGAAAGGTGGATACATAAACCGTGCAACTGCTTTAACCAAAACCGGGATAAAAAAGAGAGTAAGTGATGTTTTGGGTACTTTAGACTGGAAAAATTGGTCGCCTATGAAACCACTATCTGATAAGCATAGGTATGCCTTAGCCGCCAACCTGTACTACGAAGTTTTAGAATCGTACATCCATGAGTTTTTTGAGGCACATGAAGAAGATATCATTGCCGAATGGCATGAAATATATAGTTTCTCTAATGACCTAGTGGAGCACAGTGTAGAACCCTTTTTATGCGGACACTTGCAAAAGGCGCACAAGGTAAACCCTGGCCAAGGAGAAGCAGCACAACCAGAAGATTGGTATACCAAGGAGAACAGAATGGATCTCAACCTAAAACGCCCCTTGGTTTCGGATGAGTTCAAAGCTCTTTCGCACATCACTACTACCAATGTGCTAAACAAAAACCATCAGGAAGAATGCGATAGAGAGTTAACAGCCTTAAAAAAAGCTTGTGCTTATGTAATTTTCAATGCCACATTTGGGCATTATTGGGCAAACTCAAAACAATACGATGATATTGGAGAAATAAGGTATTCATCGCTAGGAATACGCTTAGGCACAGACCCTATTGGTGTTTTTGGTCCTGAACAAGATGACAGTATATCTCCTGATTTAACCATTTCTACTCAAATGATGTGGTGGAGCAATATGCTATCAAAAACGGGCTATGGCTATATTATGAAAAACGAGCAGGGAGATATTAATCCATTGCTTATCCACAAGCTTAAAGAAAAGGAGGCTGCCTTTGCAGAACTAGGAGTAGACATTTATACCATTCAATCCGAAACCAATATCTAATGGAAACCAGTATTCAAAAGACAAAAAGAACAGCCATCGGGCGTTGGGTAGATCGAATTCAACTGTATAGTACTGCTCAACTATTTAGCGTATTAATTGCTGTTACTATGGGCTTAAAAACACGACAAAGAATGTCGCATAATAACGGCATAGGCGCCAAAGGCACTTTTACCTTTGATTTAGATCCTGACATTCCTCCACACCACTTTTTAGAACATGGCAAACAAGTAAGTTGCCAGGTACGCCATGGTATGGCCACCTTTTATGATGACGCCATGTCGGCTATCCGCTCACTTTCCCTAAAGTTGTCTGACCAACCCTTTGCGAGCCCCTTTGATATGAACTTAAACACGGGCTCAATTTCCTTATTCTGGAATGCCGCTAGCTTTTTGAAATTAGCCAAAATGAGACGGCAAAAATGGGGCATTGAGTATCAGGATTATTACAAAAAATACCCAATAGGTAAAGCTGGAGCTATTTCCACGTTGCGAAGAAATCCAACCTCATTTGCTAATCTTACCTATTATGCCAAAACGCCTTTCAATTTTGTAGGCAAAGACGGTGTGCAGCGCTACGCCAAGTACAGAGCTATACCTTATGACCCTCAAGTGGAAGAATCAGGAATGATTCCGGAAAGAGATAAACTTGAACCAGAGAATCAGCGAATAATCCCTGGAGAAACAAGGTCAAGAAATTACCTAAAAAAAGAGCTGGCGGAAAGATTAAAAGATCAAACGGTAAAATATTGGTTTCAAATTCAAATAAGAAAGGCGGAGGCAAATGACAGTGAAAGTATTTTCAACTGTTGTATTGATTGGGACGAAAAAGAGTTTCCATGGATGAATATGGGTGTGATAGAACTGAATGAAATTATGGACTGGGATAGCTCTAATGTCATTGGTTTTTCTGTAACCAACTTACCCAAAGGTCTAGATTTCATTAAGGCTAAATCCATCTACGACTATAATTCGCTTAACTATATGCGCTCAAAAATGGGGATAGCAAGAAAAGCAAGATTATTAGGTTACAAGCTCTTTGGGAAACCCGTAGAAATACCGGAGAATGACAATAGAAACTCTTCAACTATTGTGTAAAAAATCCTTTCTACTTTGTTGGCACAAATTATTTTTGCCATAAAATTCGCATTTTATTTTTAGCAATAATTCAACCTGTTAGGGCCTGATTACAAGCCTTCTTTGAAATATTGTTTAGAATAAAGAATCAGTTTTTGAAGAACTTATTCTCCAATTTGAGTTTGACATCAAAATTGTTTATTCTTTTGCCTTGTGATAATTATCATTAAATAAACTGTTATATAAACTATGAAATACCGCAATAAGAGAGCAAAAACAAAAACACCAGTTGACAAATTGCTTATAGAACCTATTCAGAGATTTATCAGCAACAGTACAATGAGTGGCGTGGTTTTGTTTTCCTCAGCCTTGCTAGCTATTATCCTTTCCAATTCGCCTTGGGCAGATGAGTTTCATCACTTCTGGGAGTATGAATTATCTATCGGCTTTGGCGATCATCTTATTTCAAATGACTTACACCATTGGATTAACGATGGACTTATGGCTGTTTTCTTTTTTGTGGTGGGATTAGAGCTTAAACGAGAAATTATTGCAGGAGAACTACGCGACCCTAAAAATGCCCTCATGCCTATATTGGCCGCTGTAGGTGGTATGGTAATACCGGCTATCATCTATTTATTTTTTAATTCTTCGGGCGCGGCATCTAATGGTTGGGGTATTCCTATGGCTACAGATATTGCCTTTGCCTTGGGTGTATTGTATTTGCTGGGAGACAAAGTTCCGCTTTCGCTCAAAATCTTTCTTACGGCCCTAGCTATTGTTGACGATATTGGAGCCGTATTGGTAATTGCATTTTTTTATACATCAAACATCGATTTTCTCAGTTTGGCAGTTGGCGGAGCTGTATTTGTTGTTCTAGTGCTATCTAACCTTTTGGGTGTACGAAATACGGTGTATTATGGTGTCATGGGTATAGGAGGGTTATGGTTAGCCTTTTTGATGAGTGGTGTACATGCCACCATTGCTGCGGTGATAGCCGCTATGACTATTCCAGCAAATGTTAGAATATCTGAAAAAGAATATATATCCGGACTGAAGGTGCTTTTCAATAAATTTAAAAATCAGGAAGGAATTGAGGGACCTATTGTATCCAAAACACAGCTGTACATTCTTGAGGACATCCGTAGTTACTCTAAAAAAGCACTTACACCTTTACAGCGATTAGAACATCGTATGCACCCTTTAGTAGCCTTTGTCATCATGCCAATTTTTGCATTAAGCAATGCTGGTGTTACATTCTCTAACGATTTCTTGGAGCAAATCGTAAACCCTATTTTCTTAGGTGTATTTTTTGGATTACTGTTAGGCAAAGTCCTTGGTGTTTTTGGGCTAATGTCGGTGTTGTTAAAATTTAAGCTGGTAAAAATGCCTAAAGGGATGAATAACTTACACTTGCTGGGAGCCGGGTTTTTAGCGGCCATAGGATTTACCATGTCACTATTTATTAGTGAACTAGCGTTTGAAAGCAAAGAAAATATAGAGTTTGCAAAAATGGGAGTTCTATTTGCTTCAGTGATTGCAAGTTTTGCGGGTTATTTTCTTATCAAGCTGGCCAATAAAAAAGGTGAAGCTGCAAGCGTATAATTTCATAAGGTTCGCAAAAGTATCGTGTTGCAGAGCTGCTAATGCTTAGGGTGCGAGCAGCACGATACAAGCAGCTATTGTCAGTATTAGCAGCCATAGAGCTACTTTCCACGCATTATGCGCATATTTCAGTTCCATAAACTGAAAGGCCACTATAAACACTTTTACCACAGCCAAAAACATTATTCCTGTGAGTACTGCAGTACTTCCATCAATCGAAAATGGACTTAACAGGGCAGTCAGTCCAGTAAGAAGGATGAGTGCAATAAAGGCTTTGTTTAGAATTTTATCGCTCATTAGAGAATCAAATAAAGAGTGGGAAAAAGTAATAGCCAAATTAAATCGCACATGTGCCAAAAGGCCGCACTTGCTTCAAAGTCATCCAATGAATGGGCTTCCTTGTTCTTCTTAATGCCACGTTTCATTATGGCCAAAATAACCAAGCCTACCAACACATGTACTACATGAAAGCCCGTAAGCAACCAATAAAAGGTGTAAAACATATTACTCCCTAAATCATGTCCTGCTTGTATTTTTTCAAAGTACTCTACGCCCTTAAGCCCTACAAATAGCAAACCTCCTAACATAGAAAAATTGATAAAGCGAACAGCCTGCTCATAAAGTTGCTGCTTGAAGCGCAAAACGGCCTTGGCAATAAAATAGCCACTAGCTAATAGGAAAACCGTATTAATAGCACCATAGGTAGCATTGAGCTCCATCCTTGAGTTATGATATAAAGCAGGGTCTTCTTTGGCAAAAAGCATCAAACCTACCAGACCCAGCCCAAAGGTGAACAACTCTATTAGAATAATAATCCATAGTAATATGCCGCCTGGGGGGTAGAAAAAATTCTTGTATTTATTGATGGTGTGTGTCACTTTATTGATGTTTTATTTTTTCATAAAGCTTCACCAAACTTTGTAAGAGTTCGGTAGGAGTTGTCAAAATTTGATAATGATTGTGCCCAAACATTTGAGGTAGGTAATACTTTGCCTGGGCTTCTATTGCTAGTGCATAGGTATTTACATGATTCTGATTAAGCTCTCTTAAGGCCTGTTTTACATCATGTATACCGTGCTGGCCTTCATAGCGATCATAGTCATTGGGCTTACCATCGCTAAGTAATATTATCCACTTATTTTTAGTGGGCCGAAGTGCCATCCTAGCTCCTGCATGGCGCAATGCAGCACCAATGCGTGTGTACCCGCTAGGTTCTGCAGCTCCTATTTTATTGCGTGCCTGACTCCAATTTTCCTCAAACTCTTTTAAGGTAATGTAGGTAGAGAAATTTCGGGTTTTCGAATAAAACCCATCTACCGAAAAATCTACATTAAACTCATTCAGTATCTCGCCAAATAAAATAGAAACCTCTTTTTCTACATCTATTACACGGCTATTGGCAGCATATCCATCGCTACTAAGACTCAGATCGAGCAGTAACAAAATAGATAAATCCTTATCCTTTTTTTGGCTACTCAAAAACACTTTTTCAGAAGGACTCCTTTTTGATTTGACGTCTACAAACAAATCGATAAGCGCATCAATATCTAAATCGGGACCATCAATTTGCCTGCGCTGTTGCTGCATCTTATTGTTGATAGAAGTAAGCATTTTGCGCAGGCCAGTAAGGGTACTTATATTTTTTCGGATGGTGGCTGTATAATAATCTGCATCTGTTTTTAGTTGCGTCTTAGGGTATACTCGGCAAAAATCCGGACGATATTTTCGTTTTTTATAATCCCATTCATCGTAGGTTAAGAATAGGCCCTTATCGTCATTTTGCGCACTTTCGCGTACGCTGGTATTTTCTACAAAATCTGCCTGATACACTGAGTGAGCCGTATCATCTACCCGTACGGTGTTCCTCATGCTCAATTCGTCCAGCGCGTTTTGATGTTCTTCCAAATCATCTTTACCATCAAAGTCGCGCCAGCTACCACTAAACTCTTCAGCTGTTTCTACCTTCTCAAAATTGTGGAGCAATACATAATCTTCCTGTTGCTTTTTATCTACCGTGACGCTTTTTATTTCCTCTACAGCATTGGCTTTTTTTATGGTTTCGGGCCGTGGTTGATCATTTTTAGCCTTTACGGCATCATCAAAATGTTCTAACAATTCCTCTTCCCCTACTTGGCTATTGATCATAAACTTGCCGTACAGCCAAGTATAATCTGCCGGTAGCTTAGGAGTTGCTTTACTTTCAAAATGACTCAAAGCTTCTTTATAAATAACATAAGCAGCAGGATAATTTTTTTCAAGAACAGTTAGCACCTTGCTCGATGCCTTTTGAGCCTCTTCTCTAGCTAGCTGTAAGTCATTATCTCCTTCACTAAAGTTGAGATTTAATTCTTGCTGTACTGATAAATACAACACCCGGAATAAGTAAAAATTCACATTCGATTTTAAATGTGGAAATTCAGCAAATGATATGGGCAAAAAGAAATTATTGTTCTTATATCCTCCCTCCCGCTCGGCAGGGTATATATCTATGGCCTTTCCGGTAAGGGCACGAGCCACCAGTGTAAGGCGTGGTTTTATTTCATCCAGATGTACGCGCAGCGGGTCTTGAGCCTCCGATTTCTTTCGTTTACTTTTTAAGAATTTTACAACTCTTCCATAAAACATTTCATCAAGGTCGAATCCCATAGCTAGATCATCAAATCACATACGTCTTTAATGGCCTCCACGGTTTGTGGCTCATCGCTAAGTGGCTCGGCCACTGCTACGTGTACCGAAAGTCTTTTGGGCAAACCGGAGTGAATGAGTTTTGCTGCGTCTACTAGCAATCTTGTAGATACGGTTTCTGACAATCCTAGTTCTGTGAGGTTTCGTATTTTTTTACCAATATTCACTAGCTTCTTAGCGGTGTCTTTGTCAATTCCACTTTCATTTACCAAAATATCTACTTCTATTTTAGCTTCTGGATAATCAAAAGACAAGGCTACAAATCGCTGTCTGGTAGAGGGTTTTAGCTCTTTAAACCCTTTTTGATAACCTGGATTAAAAGATGCTACAAGCATAAAGTCGGGATGCGCCTTTATGGTTTCACCCAATTTGTCGATAAACAATTCTCTGCGATGGTCTGTCAAGGGGTGTATAGCTACAATCACATCAGGGCGTGCTTCGGCTATTTCGTCCATGTATAAAATATGACCATGACGCATAGCATTGGTTAAGGGGCCGTCTATCCACACAGTTTCAGCCCCTTTTATTATGTATCGTCCTATTAAATCGGTACTTGAGGTTTCTTCATGGCAGCTTACAGTAATAAGTTGTTTACCCATTTTGTGCGCCATATACTCCACAAAACGAGATTTTCCAGCGCCTGTAGGTCCTTTAATGAGTACAGGCAGTTTATTAGTAGAAGCATGCTCATACACTTCTATTTCATGATTGATCTGATGATAATAGGGTGCTGGCTTTTCCATGGTATTATTTGAAACAACCCCAATGGCAGTTGCAATGCCATTGGGGTTTGAGTTGTTTGTGTTAAACATACTATTATTGATCCTTTGATTCTAATGCCTCATCAGTAGGTTTACCATACTTCCAAAATTCGTAGATATACATGAGGATACCCGTGGTAAACAATGAAGCCATAATAATGAGTACTACAAAGTGTATACTTATTTCATTTTGAACTTCCATGAAATCCATTTTCATTTTACGCTCCATATACACCTGAGCCACTCCGGCCACCCCAAAGGCTACAGTCATTCCTAGCATCCCAATATTGGTAATCCAAAATGCTGCATGACCTGTAATATTGTTGTAGCGCTTACGTCCGGTCATATTTGGTAACGAATAACTAATAATAGCCAATACTATCATGGCATAGGCTCCCCAAAAGGCCATATGTCCGTGCATAGCCGTTACTAAGGTTCCATGCGTATAGAGGTTTGTTTGAGGTAAGGTATGCGCAAATCCTAATAGTCCTGCACCAATAAATGAAACGATACTAGCTCCCACTGTCCAGAATAAGGCTAGCTTATTTGGGTGGTTACGCTCTCCTTTGCGATACATATATACGGCAAACATGGCCATGGCAAAAAATGCAAGCGGCTCAAGGGCTGAAAATATACCTCCCACGATTAGCCAAATTTTATTTACACCTATATAGTAGTAATGGTGACCAGTGCCTAATATTCCTGATAGAAAAGTAAGCCCCACTATTACATAAAGCCATTTTTCGATTACCTCGCGGTCAACGCCAGTCAGCTTGATAAGCAGGAATGCCAAAATACCTCCCATGATAAGCTCCCATACTCCTTCTACCCATAAGTGAACTACCCACCAGCGAAAGAACGAGTCTGTAACTTGGCTATCAAACCAAATCATACCAGGTAGGTAGAGTAAAGCGGCAAACAACAATCCCATGGTTAATACCAGGGCTGTGGTTGTTTTTCTTTTTCCCTTAAATAAAGTGACAAGTATAATACCCAAGAACGTAAGTACGTTTACCACTACCAGCCAATCGAGCTCTCGCGGTATTTCTAAAAACTTACGCCCTTCCCAATAATTGAAGTGATACCCAACAAT
>JAUICR010000052.1 GCA_030427785.1 Bacteroidia bacterium
GAGGCTTCTCTGCAGCCCTTTACACTAAAAGAATGGAAAACTGTAGTCTTGCTTTTCATAAGGTTTGGTTTAAGATTATCTTCTAAAGATAGAAAAGTAATTTAACCCTACAATATTTGTATTACAGAAAAAACAACACGACCAATTGATCACTTTGATAAAAAACCGTTTGAACCTCTTTATACATTAGTGAAAAACCTTGAAGGTTTGCGATACTGCTAATTGTAAATTGCAACACTGACAACTGCTTACTTCACTTCTCACCTACTCAAAACAAACTCCCCACTCAGTACACCCAACTTTAGCATTTCGGTAAAAGCCTCTTTGGGCTCTATGCTCGTCATGTTTTTGGCAAGGCGCTGTTCATGCGAAATCTGATCGTTCAACGAAAAGTAGTAGTAGCCTACCAGCTCATGTTTTTTTACCACAAAAGCGCAGCGCTCTGTTTTCTTTCGTCCTGCTCCAATAAATATTGCCTCGGCAGGAAACTCAGCAACTAAGGCATTGAGTTCCTTTTTTGTTTCAGCTTTTTTGAAATTACGGCCATACATACTTAATGCCCTGCTTGCCATTTTTTGGCTGGGTGCTTTTAGCAGATACTTTTTGTTTCCCAGCGCTTTAAGCTCTACCTGCTGCAAGCGCGGCACATCACTGCGGTTATCAGCAACTATGGCTCGTTCTAATTTTATTTCGGTAAGCCGATTGTAAGCCGGCTTGGCCTCAGCCATTTCCTGCTGCTTTTTTATTCGGGCCACCAGCCAGTTTCCTACCGCTTCGGTTTTTACCGTGTATACCTCATCTTTTAGCTTTTCGGCCTTTTTAGTATCCGAGAGAAAAATGCGATTCACAGCACTTTTTACATTGTCAGATGCACCTAAGTACAGCAGTTTACCCTCATGATTGTGAAGGTAAAAAAGCCCCCTGGGAGTTTTGATAGACCTCAGCAGGTCATTCAGCTTATCTTTTTGATGATTGCCTTTTATTACACTTTGACCCAAAATGCTAATTCCCTTTTTGGCATCTTTTTGTTGCAATATTTTAAAAAGCTCAAGGGTAGCCAATGCATCCGAGTCAGCTCTGTGTTTTACAGGTTGGAAGATGCCAAGTTCTTTCGAAATTTTATCTAAACCATAGGCGGGTAATCCAGGAATCAATTCACGAGCGGTATCTATAGTATCCAGCGTTTGGCGCTCAAATGGGTAACCCAACCTGGCAAACTCCTGGCGCAGCATGCGGTAGTCAAACTCTACATTATGACCTACAATAATGGCTCCTTCGGTAATCTGTACTATGCGCTTTGCAATTTCGTGAAAACGCGGGGCGCGCATCAACATCTTATCTGTGATGCCCGTCATTTTGGTTACAAACTTTTGCACCTCCCTATGGGGATGCACCAGGCTGATGAGCTGATCTACCACCTCTTCGCCATCATAGCGGTACACCGCTATTTCTATGATAGCCTCCTTACCAAAGGGGCCACCCGATCCTTCTATATCTAGTACGCAAAACACGGGGCGAAGATATAAATTAATAGACCCTGCTGATGCCTTGTTATACTTTGTTTAAAACAGATATTTTGCAAAGAAAAGATGCCAACCAACCCTTTTGATTCTTTCTTCGTCATCACTACAAACCCTAATGTATGAAACTACTGTATCCCATAATATTAGCTGCCTTGCTTTTGTCTTGCCGCCCCCAACCTGTACGATATACTGAATATGCCCCGGTATTAATAGAACGCGCAGAACTCGAAAAGTCTATTAGGCTCGAAAGCGCTAGGCCTATAAAAAATGCCGGCAAAATATACCGAAAAGACAATCTCATCTTTATCAATGAAAAATATGAGGGAATCCATGTTTACAATAATGTAGACCCTACAAACCCTGTGGCTTTAGGATTTATTCGAATTCCGGGAAATATGGATATCACCATTAAGAATGATATTATATATGCGGATAATGCAGTAGACCTTGTTACACTGCGCTATTCAAATTCTATTATCGAAATACTGGATAGAGATAGAAACACTTTCCCCGAAATGGTAGCACCCGATTTTGGCGTTGTACCTGCGGAATATAGCCCTGAAAATCGTCCTAAGAATACCATAATCGTAAAATGGGAAAAAATATGAAAAAGCTTATTCTATTCACATGTAGCCTCCTGCTACTTTTCAGTTGCGAAAAAGACTCCTCAGCTCTATCTAGTGGCAATAGCACCGGGCAAGGAGGTAGTTTAGCTCGATTTGCCATAGCTGGCGATTATATGTTTTGTGTAAATGGGCGATCACTTAAAGTGCTCGACCTTAGTAATCCTGAAAATCCCAATCTAGTTTCGAGCAGTGATATAGGGGTAGATGTAGAAACCATTTTCTTGCGCGACTCCGAAACCATGTTTATTGGCTCTACCGATGGCATGTTTATATATGATATCAGCAAAGCACCAATTATTCAACAGGTAGGTGCATATCGTCATATCACATCGTGTGATCCTGTGGTGGCAAATCAAAACTACGCGTACGTTACACTGCGGTCTTCCGTAAATAACAATGCTTGCAACCGAGGGGTAAATCAACTCGACATTGTAGATATTTCTACATTATCCAATCCGCAGTTTTCTACCAGCTTAGCCATGGATCACCCAATAGGATTGGGACTGCATGGCGACACCCTTATTATATGTGATAATGGGCTCAAGGTATTTGACCTCCAAGATCCTGAAAACCCTGCACTGATAGAAACTAATACGGAAATTGAAGCAGTGGACATTATTCCCTTTGGCAAACTGATGATTATTTCTACTACTACCGGCTTTGAGCAGTATGAATATCACAAAGGTCAATTTAGATTCTTGAGTAAAATATGAAGCGCTTTCTGCTATTGGCAATTTTGATAGCAAGTATTTGCGTGCAAGCTCAAAATGCTGAAACTACAGCCACCCAAAGTGTGTATCCCCAGAAACGTTTCAATGTTGGCATTTTAGTATCCGACTTTTTTTCGGAGCGATTTACTCTATCCGCCAGTTATAGAGTAGCCGGACCAAACGTGGTTACCCTGGCAATAGGAAGCTATATGGGCAACGTAGATATGGATGGTGACTTTTTTTCACGTATGGACCAACCGGCTAATAGCATTTACATAGGTCCTGATTACAAACGCTATTTTTATGGAAACACTGACGATCACTTTTTTGCATTTGCCAAAACGCATTTCGTTTATCAAAACCTGGATGTATCCTACGTAGAGAAAGCTTGGGTACCTGTAAACACAGGCGGGGTAACCTACTTAAAGTATCGAGACACAAACCAAAATTACCATGTAGAAAGCGTTGGAATAGGACTAGAGGGAGGAGTAGAGGTAATTGCGGGGCCTTTCTTTACTGAGTTTTCATTTGGCTTTCAATACAAATTTGTGGTTTCTAACGATACCGCACCGGTACAGTTTAGTACCTCTAACGGTCCGTACTTTTACGATTTTGACTACACCGGATTTGCCCCTGTGCTATCCATACGAATTGGCTTCTACCTTTTTTAGGGCCTATCGTGAGCCAAAAATTGCGGACCCCACTCGTACAAGCGTGCTTCCTTGTGCTATGGCAAGTTTGTAATCGCCACTCATGCCCATACTTAAGGTGTCAAAATGTTCGAGCTGAAGCAGCTCTTTCGAATCCATAAATAATGAACGAAGACCTTTAAACTCTCTACTTACCTGGCTTTCATCATCGGTAAAGGTGGCCATACCCATAAGTCCTCGTACACGCACATTAGGGTATTTTGTTTGAAAATCAGACTGCAAAAGATCTTGAATTTCTAAGGCATCAAAACCAAATTTTGTGTCCTCTTGAGCTATATGCACTTGCAGCAAACAATCAATCACTCGATTGTTTTTTTTCGCTTCTTTATTCAATTCCTTCAAGCGTTTTTGCTTATCAATACCATGTACCATGTGCACAAAGGGCGCCATGTATTTAATCTTGTTTCCTTGCACATGGCCTATCATGTGCCAACAAATGTCTTTAGGTAGCTGCTCGTACTTCTCCTGCATTTCCTGCACTTTGTTTTCACCAAAATGCCTGTGGCCAGCCTCATAAGCCTCCATAATGTCAGCGATGGGTTTGGTTTTACTTACAGCCACCAAAGTAACTTCTGGCGGTAAGGCATTTTTTAGGGATGTAAGTTTTTGAGCAATCGATTCGTTCATGCTTTTACAAGATTACGCTTTAGTAGCTCCTATTTGATATACAGTAAGTCCACTTCTCATTTTTGGTTCTATATACGTGCTTTTGGGGGGCATCGTCATACCAGCATCGGCCACCATTTTTATTTGATCTACCGTTACAGGGTATAGGGCAAAGGCAATATCAAATTTACCCGAGTCCACTTTCTTCTTTAAGCCCTCCATCCCATCGGTACCAGGCAAAAAGCCCGCCCTGTTATCGGTTTTCAAGTTTTCTATTCCCAGTATTGGACCTAAAATTAATTCACTCAAAATATCAGCATCCAACGAAGCTACCGGATTATCCAAATCTACCAATCCTTTTTTCAATCGCAGGCTGTGCCAGGTTCCATTCATATACATTCCTATTTCATGAATGCCTTTGGGCTTGTATCCTGCTCCTTCTGTACGTATTTCAAAACTGTCCTGTAGCTCATCCAGGAGTTGTTCCATCGTTTTGTAATTGCTCCCTTTTATGAGCCTGTTAAAGTCATATACCTTCATTTGCTCTTCGCCAATCAAAAATGCCATAAAGAACTTATGGCTATCACCTGAGGTTCCTTGCAGCCTTTCGGCTAACAGCGAACTACTGGCACACCTGTGATGACCGTCAGCAATGTACAGTTCTTGCTGTTGTAAAAAAGCCTTAGAAATAGTATCGATATGAATGGGGTCATTTACCAACCAAAGCTGATGCAAAACTTTATCAGTACTGGTAAACTCATACTCCGACCTTGTATTTACATACTGATCAAAAACTTTATTTAAAAGCGGATCATCTTTATACGTAAGCAATACCGGCTCGGCATTAAAACCTGTAGTTTCTAAATAATCTGTAAACATTTCTTCGCGGTGGGTAAGCGTATTTTCATGCTTCTTTATCTTTCCTGCATTGTAATCATCTACAGCCACCGCAGCTATCAATCCGATGTACTCATTCCCTTCTTTTACCTGGCGGTACAAATAATAGCTCTCCTTAGTATCTTGAATAAAAATCTCTTGCTTTCTGAATTTATCAAAACACTTCTTTACCTCCATGTATTTTTCGGTACCCAAACTAAGTTTTCGTCCTTTACTTGGATTTATAACATGCAAAAAAGTGAAAGGGTTATTGGATAATTTATCATCCAGCTCCTCCTCATTATAGCTTAGATAAGAGCGAGTAGCAACTAAATAGGCTTTGTCTCGAGGTGGACGGATAGCCTTAAAGGGTTTTATACGTATCATAAGGGCGAATGTACTAAGAGTTTGTAGTACAAATGTAGAATTGTATTTATAGGAATTGACCGAAACCAAAATCAAGCACAATAATAGAAAATAGTAAATTGCAGCACCTAAAATTGACTAAGTACTAACCTTGTTTTGGTTTATTGGGATTTTTACAAGATTCTGAAATACCAATTGGCTTTTGACCTGTAGATTAAAAACCATCGTAATTCCAATGTTTAATTGACATTTAGGCTAATTATTTATTAAATAATAAAGAAGTTTAAGTCGGGTTAACAAGAAAAAAATGACGGTGGTCTAAAAGTATTAATGGAAAAGAGGATTATGCCTAGATTTGGCCACATTCTAAAAAGAGAACGGCAACCTGTATTTAGTAATTTGGATTAATGAAAACTATCTTACTCGTAGATGACGAGGAAATATCAAACTTTATTGTTAAAAAGTACTTAGGGCTTTTTTCCAAAAACACTAAGGTGATAGAATACACCGATTCGAAGGATGCATTTTATTCTCTTGCCTTTCAGAAGCCTGATCTGGTTTTTCTGGATTTGAACATGCCCGAGTTTAGCGGGTATGATTTCCTAAAAAAAATGAAAGAAAACAACCTAAGCCAAAAGGTTATTATTCTTACGGCTTCACCCACCAAAGACGATTACGAGCACGCCCATCAGTACTCCAATGTTGTTGGGTATTTTGTAAAACCATTGTCAGACGAAGACATAAAAGATATAGTAGAAAACTACTAATCATTTCACGTTTGTTTTAACTGAAAATGCAGTACGGTCTTTTCTGCAAAATGTACTTTTGTACTTTAGGATTTAATGAATTCTACCAACAACAATTTTAAAAGTTTAGAAAATTACAATATTTTCAAAACCATACTTGAAGACTCGCTTGCAGGCTATTGGGATTTGAATATTGCAGAAAACAAGGAGTACCTCAGCAGTACCTTTAAGGCTATGCTAGGCTACAATGACGATGAATTGGAGGAAGAGCCCGGTAGTTGGAAAAACCTAATACTACCCCAAGACCGACTAAAAGCTGAGCGCAACCTAGCACAGCACGTTGATAGCAGAGGAGTAACACCACATCGAATAGAGCTCCGATTTCGTCACAAATCCGGACAGATCGTATGGGTACTTTGCACAGCCAAGGTACTGGCCTGGGACGATAACGGAAAGCCACAACGAATTGTAGGCTGCCACCTGGATATTACAATCCGAAAAAAAATTGAGGAAGATTTAGCCCAAAGTGTAGCCCAGTTTAAAGGAGCTTTTGAATATTCCGCAATCGGCATGGCACTAGTGTCTGTAGAAGGGAAATGGCTGCGTGTAAACAGAAGACTTTGTGAAATGCTTGGCTACACCGAAAACGAACTGTTGAACTCCACTTTTCAGGACATTACCCATCCTGATGACTTGAATCTGGATTTAGAAAATCTGGATAAAATGCTAAAAGGTGAGATCGAATCCTATCAAATGGAAAAACGTTATTACCATAAAAACGGCAGCATATTATGGGTTCTTCTTAGCGTATCTCTTGTATTGGATAGCCAAAACAAACCCCTTCATTTTGTCTCGCAAATTGAGAATATTACCCAAAGAGTATATGCAAAAGAGGCATTAGAAAAAGCCAATAGAGAATTGACGCGTCAAAATGAAATACTTGGAAATTTTGCTCACATCACTTCGCACAACCTTAGGGCACCTGTAAGCAACTTAAGCACCCTGCTTATGATACATGGTGCGCTAGAACCAGGACCTGAAAAGGATGATATATTCAACAAGTTACAAACGGTAGTAGATCATCTTACCGATACCCTTAGCGACCTAAATGCTACACTCACCGTAACAGAAAACAAGAATGTAGAACGCGAGAATTTATCATTAGAAAAAGCGGTGGAAAAAGCCAAAGCTATGTTGGCGGGCGAAATAATAGAAACCAAGGCTATTATAAAAACTGACTTTAGTAAATGCAATGAGGTATTGTACAACGAAACCTATTTGGATAGCATAATACTAAACTTAATGTCCAATGCCCTTAAATATAAATCTGATCATCGAAATCCGGTGGTGAAAATTTGGACCGATATAGATGAGGGTGGCGTAAAACTGATGGTAGAAGACAACGGCCTGGGCATAGACCTAAAAAGGCACGGGCGTAAAATATTTGGTTTGCACAAAACCTTCCACAAACATAAAGAAGCTAAAGGCCTGGGACTATTTATGACCAAAACTCAGGTGGAAGCCATGGGTGGCTCTATAACTGTGCAAAGCAAATTAAATGTAGGTACAAAATTTACAGTAGAGCTTTTACCTAAAGATTACAAGGACTCAAAATAAGAAATCAAGGTAGCACGTTCTTCCATCGTCAATTTGGCTTCGCTATGTAACCAAGTATAGCTTGGCAATGGCATTTCTTCTTCTTTTACCATCTCTATTAGCTCCTCTATTTTATGGGCCTTTTTCTTTGGCTCATAATTCTCCCATTCCGAGAGATTAAAATGCTCACGCCCTTCCTCTACATGATGGCCTATCCACAATGAAACAGGTGCTACATGCGCATACCAAGGCCAAACAGAAGAATTAGAATGGCAATCATTACAGGCCTTAGCCAAAATTGATTGTACATTTTCGGGTAACTTTTCGTTTTGCAGCAAGCTTGTAGCTTGGGGTTCGGGACTACTCTCTGGCAATGCCGGAACAAACTGAAGAATTACTAAAACGATGATCAAAACAGTGGCAACCCTTTTCATAGCAATAAATTTTATAGAGCAAATAAAACAACTAAGATTTATATTTTATAGATGCGCAGGGTTAATTTTTGAATACTGTTCCAAATCATAGAATTTTCCCTGATACAAATGGATATCCCTAAAATGGGCTTCTTTTTCAAATCCCAAACCGAGTACAACTTTTTGAGACCCTGTATTGCGCGGGGATATCATGGCAACTAAGGTATGAAGATTAACATCTGCAAATCCATAATGTACCATAGCCGAAACAGCCTCTTTTGCATATCCCTTGCGCCATTGTGCTTTTAAGATAGAGTACCCTACCTCACCCCTGCATGCAGAAAAATCTATTTCCTTAATAGTCATTAAGCCAATATAGGTTTCTGTTTTCTTATCAAAAACACACCACTGCACTGCTCGGCCATTCTCACGCCACTTTTTAAACTTATTCCACCACACATCTTGTTTTTCCTTCGTATTTAAGGTGGCTATTTGCATGGCATGTCGCACTTCATAATCAGAAAGCCCTATAAAAACGTATTCTCTAAATTCTTCGGAAATAGGTTTTAATAGCAACCTTTCGGTTTCTATCGGCATTGGCTGCGCTACAAGCCCTTTTTGTGGAGTGTAGTTCATACGTCTGTCAAAAATATCTTGAAACTAACCAAATCAATACATCATAAACTAATATTTAAAAAAGTAAAAACCATTCATTCCTTAGCTCCGAGGAACTATTCCTGAAAAAAACCTTTAAACCCACGATAAAGCGCTTCATGCAAAATAGAGGCGTGATCTTCATCTTTCAGATATTCAAACTGCCCTTTTACTTTATCGGCACTTTTTACTTGCTTGTATAGTTTTTTGGCAACAGTTTTCATCACCCGGCCTTCGTTGCCCACCGCTACATACACGGATATTTCTTTGTTAAAACTATCGGTAGCAAAAGCTGGTTTTTGCTTAAGCAAAGCAAGATTGTCATACCACAAACTTGGGCTTACAATAAAGTAATGGCTGAACATCTCAGGTTTTTTATACAAAACCTCTGTTGCTAAAAGCCCGCCTAAGGATTGACCAATCAACATATCGTTTCCATTTACGGCATAATTGGTTTCTATGTACGGCTTTAGCTCCATCTCCATAAACTGGATAAAAGCTGCCGAACCTCCCGTAGTTGGGTACTTTTTCTTGTACTCCGCATCACGCGAAGGATAGGTGAAGTCTCTTTTTCGGTCTACATTCTCTATACCCACCAAAATACTTTTGGGCATAAACTTCAACCATGGGTAGTTGCAAAACTGAAGCAACCCGGCCACATGCAAAAAGTCTTCATGGGCCGATCCATCCAAAAGGTAAATAACAGGGTAGGTACTGTCAGCGCTGTAGCCTTCCGGCAAATAGACATTTAGCACACGACTTTCATGCAGCACCTCCGATTGAATTATTCGAATATCACCAATAGTATATTTCTTTTCTGCTTGTTCCTTATGGTCCAAGTACATCAAATCCTGCCTGGCGCGTTCGGGCATTTCGGTCATTCCGTTGGCCTTCAACACAATGGTGCGACTACACAGCGAGACATAAAGTTCTCCATCCTGCCTGGCTGAAAAAATCAACCACTCCTCCCCTATATTGGGAGAAATACCACAGGCTGCAGATGACGAAGGGGTTTTTAAAACCACGCTTTTTTCCTGCCCTGCGCCTTTGTATAAATGACCTACCTGAAAGGAAATACTATTTTCCATTTCACCAGTCTCAATGCCTACTATGGTCCCTTTGGCTATAAAGTCATAATAGGCATATTGCTCGTCACTCATTTTGCCCGGGTTGGCGCAAGAGCAGGCGTAGCCCACAAAGGCAGATATGATAAATACGATTGAAAGTAAATACTTCATGGTAATTTTATTATACAGCCAAATTACTGGAACTTTTAGGTAAACAAATAATGGTTAGAAGCATAAAAACCATGAGCCACTAGAGCATCTCGATAGCCCCCTCTTTTATCTCATCCACTACATCAGGGTCAAGTAAAGTTGAAGTATCACCTAGATTAGACGTATCACCTTCGGCTATTTTCCTTAAAATCCTTCGCATAATTTTACCCGAGCGCGTTTTGGGCAAACCACTTACAAACTGAATCTTTTCAGGTTTGGCTATTCGGCCAATTTCTCCAACCACCGCTTGAATAATTTCTGCACGAACTTTATCGGGGTTTTCCACTGGTTTATTGGTTATCACATAGGCATAAATGGCCTGTCCTTTTATATCATGTGGATAACCCACCACGGCACTTTCTGAAACTATATCATCTAAGGAATTAATGGCATTTTCAATTTCGGCAGTCCCAAACCGGTGACCACTTACGTTGATTACATCATCTACCCGGCCAATGATTCGGTACATCCCATTTTCATCACGCTTGACACCATCACCCGTAAAGTAGTATCCTTTATAAGTATTGAAATAGGTGTTTTTACATCGCTCATGATCGCCATAGGTGGTACGTAATATACCCGGCCATGGGTGCTTTATGGCCAAGTATCCTTCCACACCATTTTCGGTTATTTCTTTTCCTTCCTGATCTAAAAGCACAGGCTGGATACCCGGCATAGGGTAACCGGCAAAAGTTGGTTTCATAGGTGATAGATTGCCTAAGCCAGAAATCATAATACCCCCGGTTTCGGTTTGCCACCAAGTATCAACTATCGGTGAATTTTCCTTCCCCACATGTATATGGTACCACTCCCACGCCTCTTGGTTTATCGGTTCGCCTACACTTCCCAATACCTTTAGCGAATAAAGTCCGTAGCTCAGTACATGATCTTCACCATGTGCCATCAAGGCACGGATAGCTGTAGGCGCCGTATAAAACTGATTTATGTTGTGCTTATCTACCACTTGCCAAAAGCGGCCAGGACCAGGATACGTTGGTACGCCTTCAAACATTACCGTGGTAGCACCATTAAGAAGTGGACCGTACACAATGTAGGTGTGGCCCGTAATCCAACCAATATCAGCCGTACACCAATACACATCGCTTTCATCATATT
This sequence comes from Bacteroidia bacterium, assembly GCA_030427785.1. Lineage (GTDB taxonomy): Bacteria > Bacteroidota > Bacteroidia > Flavobacteriales > Schleiferiaceae > Owenweeksia. Next base: position 11,220 of record JAUICR010000052.1, read on the forward strand.
GAAAAACATTGGCAAAGGTATAGCCCGCATACACCATGTAGCCACCACAGGTATGCACCACCCCTTTTGGCTTTCCGGTGCTGCCCGATGTGTACAGAATAAAGAGCATATCCTCGGCATCCATGGGCTCGGCAGGACAATTTTTATCTACAGTATTAATCTCATCATGCAGCCAGAAATCACGACCCGCTTCCATTTTCACATTCCATTGGGTACGCTCAGAAACTATTACTGTTTCTACGGAAGTACATTCTTTAAGCGCTTCATTCACCACGGCCTTTACAGGAATTTCTTTGTTACCTCGATACAGGCCATCTGCAGTAAGCACCATTTTACATTGGCAATCATTAATGCGATCTGCCAAAGCGCTGGCCGAAAAGCCTGCAAAAACTACGGTGTGAACCGCTCCAATTCTGGCGCAAGCCAATACGGCAATCGCTAAGTCAGGAATCATAGGCATGTACAGCGCAATACGATCACCCTTTTTGGCACCATGCTTTTTCAGCACGTTGGCGTACTTACACACTTCTTCTTGTAGCTCACGATAGGTGAGGCGCACATATCTTTCTTTAGGATCATTTGGCTCCCAGATCAGTGCCAGCTTGTTGCCACGTTTTTCCAGGTGACGGTCCAAGCAGTTTTCAGTAATGTTGAGCTTAGCGCCTTTAAACCACTCCACTTTTGGAGTTTCAAACTCCCACTCAAGTGTGGTGTCCCACTTTTTTTGCCAAGAGAAATTTTCGGCTATTCCTGCCCAAAACTCTGCAGGGGCGTCTATACTTTTTTGATATTCGGATTTGTATTCTTCGAAAGTGGAAATACGGTAAGCCATACAGGAAATTAATTTTCCTTAAAACTAAAAAATAATAGGAGCCTAAAAATTCATTTAGCCTCTAATTCTTAATAATTCGCTTTTGAAACCTCCTACCATCTGATTCTATTTGAATTAAATAAACCCCAGCTGGATAGCTTTCTAAACTCAATGAATGCACATCAGCTTCTTGTGTTACCACACTTTGCCTTTGCAGTAGCTTCCCAGACAAACTGTATAGTTTTATAGTACCTTCAAAGTTTTGAGGCAACTCAAGGTTTATAAAACCAGAGGTTGGGTTTGGAAATACTTTGAAATTGTATACATACTTTTTTTCAATCAAACCAATATTTTTAACATTATGATTAATGTGAACGAAACCTGGATCATCCACAATATTTCCATTGGCCATTACAACGGCTACCTTCAGGTACAAACTGTATTTATTGTTTGAAGTAGTATTTGCAAAATAGGTACTATCAATATTTACCTCTATTGAATCACCTGGACCAAAATTCAAACCTGAAAATGGAATTGTCACATTCGTCCCGCTACAATTAGATTGCGGGTAGTATTGATAATTCAAATTCATAGTATTGACCTCTTCCGTTCCATTATTATAAACAACCACTTTCCAATCAGAAAGTGAATTGACTAGATAGTGGTTAGGAGCTAGCAATTCTTGCCTTGTTAAATAAGTCGCAACATGGCCGACCTTAAGAGTTAAACCAGATAAGGGATTGGCCTTTGGTTTATTAATTTCTATTCTTTCTAAGTGTATTTGACCAGAACTCATAGCGCTTATTTCAGTAAAGAAGAATCATGAAATGACACCCTATTTCCTCTTTCTTCTTTACTGAAATAAGACCTAATAGTTCCGCTTCCAAGGCCAACGAAATCTGAAACACTCAAAATAAAATAAGTATTACTGTCGCAAACTATTAATCCTTTCCCTGATACTTCAATTCTCAAGGGGCTAAAACCTGTGATCGACATTAGGTTTATCGAATCAACTTTCAAGTTGGATTGTTTCAAATAACTAACTAACATAGAATTTGTAGGGTTATAAGTAAAAAAGGTGGTATCTGTCAATTCAAAAATTGGAGAAGGATAATGGTTTGAAGAAACCATGGAAGAATCCGAAAAATCAAAATAAGTATATGATCTATTCCCACTGTAACTTACTTTTTCTACTAATAAATCAGTCGCATTCCATTGAAATACGTTTGAAAAGTACCCCGTATTACTAGTATCTTGATATTCAAATACCTTTTTTAACGCAAGGTCAAAACCAAAAACTGAATTATAGCCTCTAATCGCAAATTGATTACTATCAATTAAAACATGCTTATAGTGAAAAGCTGATGAATCTCGAATCGTTTTGGACTTTATAATTTGAAGAGAAGCGTCAAACTTTACCAAAAACAAACCTACTTCAACTAAATAATCACATCCTAAACTATAACTCCCATAAGCCAAATAATTTCCATCTGGCATTTTGTATAACCCTTCTGGAAGAAGAAGTTCAATTTTTAATCCTGAAAAATCGGAAACCATATTCAGGGTGTGAACTGAGGATTGTCCTTTTGAGTTTAATACATGAATAACTGGATTTGTAAAAAAGCTTATGGAAGAACCATATAAAGCCACTGTTAAAGAGTCATCTATAAGAACAGATGGAGTGTGTTCATTACCGTGAACAACAAATGACCTATTAAATATCTGACCATAAGTAATACTACAGAAAAGCAATAAGTAAAGTGTAATTTTCTTATTCATAAAAAAGGGATTAGTAAGACTTTGAAAAGTAATCATTTTCTGCATTCCAAGAACAAAGGTCAAAACCAAAAAACCCCGATTACCAAAGTAACCGGGGCTTCACTGCTCTAATTGTTAACTGCACTAACACTCTTAAATATCCTAGAACGCATATTTGTTTTCAGCAATCACTTTAGTGGCTATGCGTATTCTTGTTTCTTTCACATTTATGGGGTTTTGCACTTTTGTAAAACGCTTCAGTCCCATTAATAAAATTCTTTGTTCGTCACCTTCGGCAAAACTGTAAATAGCCTCACGTCCTGCATGTCCTACCTTTTCGATAGCCATGTGAAGATACAATTTTGCCATATCAATATATAAAGAAGCTTCAGCTTCGGTATTTCTGTTGGCCACCTTTTCGGCTCTTAGTACTGCACTCTCAGCAGCATATACCTCCGTTAGCATATCGGCCACATTCATAAGCAGTTGCTGCTCCTCCTCTATTGCCATCGTAAACTTTTCTACTGCCTTTCCGCTCACCATCAATACCGCTTTTTTCAAATTGGCTATTTGCTCTTTTTCAATGGCAAACAATTGAGACGCATCAGGGCCATCAAAAGAAGGAATACCCATCAGCTCATCAGCAATTTTCATAGCTGGAGTCATCAAATCCAACTCGCCTTTCAGCGCTTTTTTGAGTAACATACCCACACTGTGCATGCGGTTTATCTCATTGGTTCCTTCATAAATACGGGCAATACGAGCATCTCGATAAGCGGCTTCCATAGGGGCATCGGCACTGTAGCCCATTCCTCCAAATATTTGTACACCTTCATCTACCACATAGCTACTAGCTTCTGAACCTAATACTTTCAGTATCGCACATTCTATAGCATATTCCTCTACTCCTTTCAGCTTAGCTTCGGCCGAACTCATTCCACCAGCTTGTAGTCTCTGTATATGATTTTCGATATCCTGACCTGACCTATAAGTAGCACTTTCGCACACCCAAGTACGGGTAGTCATGTCTGCCAGCTTTTGCTTTATAGCACCAAATTCGGTGAGCGACTTGCCAAATTGTTTTCTCTCATTACCATACTGTACCGAGTAAGATATCACCCTACGGCTAGCATCCAAGGTAGCCACGGCCAACTTTATACGTCCGTAATTCAAGGCATTCATGGCTATTTTAAAGCCGCCATCTCTTTCGCCAAGTAAATTTTCAACCGGCACGAGCATATCATTAAAAAAGACCTGTCGGGTTGAGCTTGCTCTAATCCCCAGTTTGTTCTCCTCCTCACCAAAACTCAACCCTTCAGTCCCTCTTTCCACTATAAAACCCGTCAAGTACTTATCGTTTTCTATCCGAGCAAATACCGTAAATATGTCAGCAAAGCCCGCATTCGAAATCCAAATCTTCTGGCCATTAATTTTGTAATGCTTTCCATCAGCAGTAAGCTCAGCTTTTGTCTTACCACTATTAGCATCGCTACCGGCACCTGGTTCGGTAAGGCAATATGCCCCCATCCATTCGCCAGTTACCAGCTTAGGTAGATACTTTTCTTTTTGCGCATCATTTCCATACAGTAAAATGGGTAAAACACCAATTCCGGTATGCGCACCATAAGCTGTAGAAAGAGATCCGCTAACTCCCGAAATTCTATCTGTTACAAGCATTGAGGTTGTAAAATCCATCCCCAATCCATTGTACTTTTCAGGAACAGTAATACCGAGCAAGCCCAGATCACCGGCCTTTTTCATCAACTCTTCCGTAAATGCATAATCCTTGTTTTCAAACCTCTCACGGTGTGGCAATACTTGTTTTTCTATAAACTCGGTAGTGGCATCAGCCATCATTCGTTGTTCTTCCGAAAAATCTTCAGGGGTAAAAATATCTGAAGAGGCTACATCACGAATTATGAATTCTCCTCCTTTCAAAAAGTTGCTGTCTGTATTTGCCATCGTTAACGTAAATTAATATGAGTGTTTGAGTTTGAATTCCCCTACGATAAATCGCGCAACAAATATAATACAATTTACTATGCATGCATAGTAAATTGTATGTTTTTTAAATAAACTGCTTACATCATTTCGAATATACCTGCTGCACCTTGGCCAGTACCTACACACATAGTAACCATGCCGTATTTCTGGTCTCTGCGCTTAAGCTCGTGCAAAATTTGAGCAGAAAGCTTAGCACCTGTACAACCCAGCGGATGCCCCATAGCAATGGCTCCACCATTTACATTTACAATGTCTTCATTAAGACCTAACTCGCGCACTACAGCTAGAGACTGTGAGGCAAAAGCCTCATTCAGTTCTATTAAATCAATTTGATTCAATTTCATCCCGGCTTGTGCCAATGCCTTTGGAATAGCTTCTACAGGACCTATACCCATAATACGTGGCTGCACACCCATGGCGGCATACGATACCAAACGAGCGATAGGCTCCAGATTTAATTCCTTTACCATTTTCTCACTCATCACTACAGCAAATGATGCACCATCAGAAGTTTGTGAAGAGTTACCAGCCGTAACCGAACCGTTGGCAGAAAACACAGGTCTTAGTTTACTCAATACTGCTGCCGAAGTATCAGCACGCGGGCCTTCATCCGTATCTACTGTGTACATTCTTACTTGACGTTTTTCATTTTCGTCCAAGTAAATTTGCTCTATTTCTATCGGTACAATTTCATCTTTGAACTTACCTGCTTCTATAGCTGCCAAAGCCCTTTGATGCGACCTTAGTGAAAACGCATCTTGATCTTCGCGGCTCACCTTGTATTTTTCGGCAACAGCCTCAGCGGTAAGCCCCATATTATTATACCAATCAGGATTGGTTTGGGCAGTAGCGTAATTTGGCACTACCTTATAGCCACCCATTGGGATAAAACTCATACTCTCGGCCCCTCCTGCAATAATGCAATCGGCCATGCCCGATTTTATTTTGGCAGAAGCCATAGCTATAGTCTCCAGTCCCGAAGCACAATACCTATTAACGGTTACACCTGGCACCGAATCAATACCCAGCCCCATTAGCGAAACCAAGCGACCCATATTTAGACCCTGCTCTGCCTCTGGCATTGCATTTCCCACTATTACATCGTCTATTCGGCTTTTATCCAAAGCCGGTAAATCGTTCATCAAATTTTTGATGACATCAGCCGCCAAGTCATCTGGACGAGTAAATCGAAATCCACCTCTATTGGCCTTGCCTACTGCTGTTCTTTTTATTGCTACTATATATGCTTCTTGCATTTCTTTTAGTATTTAGTATGAAGTATTGAGTATATAGTAATCTGAGTACTCAACCCTATACCATTAATCATTTATTTCATCAATTCGTTATTCATCCTCTCAATACTTTATACTTAGTACTGAGTACTTGCTTTAATTTCTCAACACCTTGCCGGTTTTCAACATATGTTGAATACGCTCTAAGGTTGGCCTATTTGCGCACAAGCGTACAAATGCTTCGCGTTCAAGATTAAGTAGGTATTGCTCCGAAACCATAGTGGCTTCACTCAAATCTCCACCAGACATTACATAGCCCAATTTATCTACCATCGTTTTTTCATACTCGGTAGCGTAGTGACCTTCCATCATTTGGTGCGCACCTACCATAAAAGCCCCTAAGGCCTGTTGGCCCAAAACTTTTACATTCCGTTCTGGCAATGGCGGCTGATAACCTGTTTCTGCCAAAGCAATACACCGCTCCTTAGCATCTGCAATTAGGCGATGTTTGTTCATGCTAATGCCATCTCGACCTTCTACACAGTAGCCCATATTAAAGGCTTCTACTGCCGAAGTTGATACTTTGGCCTGAGCTATATTGATAAGGTTTTCGCGATAAGCATTTAGCTCTACATCGTCTTTTAAGTATCTATCTGCAGCGCGCTTGGTAAGCTCCTTGGTGCCACCACCACCAGGTATTACTCCTACTCCAAACTCCACCAAGCCCATGTATGTCTCAGCAGCAATCTGAACGGCA